>VGSD01000099.1 GCA_016875155.1 Deltaproteobacteria bacterium
TTGGCTCCCCAGAAGACAAGGAAGTCTGAATCTTTGGTATCAGGAAAAAGATGTATATTCTGGCGCCCATAGGCCTTGCCGCTTACCCAGAAAAAACCTGAAAGCTCCTGTGCGAGAGGACTGTAATGATTTCTTGATCCCAACCCATTCAAAAACCGAAGGCCGAAGGCTGCTTCAAAATGGCACCCCTGCCCCCCTCCCCCCATGTAGGCAAGCGAGCGGGGCCCATGTGCTTGGATGGTCTCTTTGAGTTTGTCTGCTATCTCATCCAGAGCCTGATCCCATGAGATGCGCTCAAAGCGATCTCCAACCCGCTTAAGAGGGAATCTCAATCTCTCCGGGTTATTTTGAAAATACGGAATGTTGGCGCCTTTTCTGCAGAGATAACCCTGGGAGCGGGGATTTTCTTTTTCACCCCTCACCTTAACGATCTTGCTCCCTTCGGTGATCACTTCAAGTCCGCAGTTGTTAAAACAGAGCACACAAGATGTCTTTTGCCATTTACTCATGATTTGCTCCTCCCATTCGTATGATTATTGATAAGGACACACAGAGACACACTTAATACATTGATACATGGAATGGTCATCCACTGCCGTGAGATGGTTTAACATCTTAATATCTTCGGCACTGTTTTGCCCTTGTTTCATGAAATAAGAAAACACGGGACTTTTACTTGAATATTTTGTGCATAGAGGCCCGTTAACTTTTCCAGCCCTGTCAATGGCCCCGGCTGGACATTGGTCCTGGCAGACAAAACATTCCTTAGGACATCCCTTCTCCGCTTTCTTTGAAGATGCTGCAATAGGCAACTTTGCTGTTGTAATAATCCCACCCAAAATTAATCTGGGTCCGTATTTGGAATTGAAGAGCAGTCCATTCCTTCCAATCTTTCCGATACCTACAGCTTGACCCATTCTGACCAGTGAGAGATATCCCCAAAAATCACCTTTTCCCTTAATGTCGTAAGGGAAACAGCCATAGACAGGCACACCCACCTCACCCTTTTCTTCGATGATGCTACTAGCCCGCATTAAAACCATATCTATATTCCGGTAATAAATATTTACAGCCCTCCAGTAAATCCATTCCGATCTCTCCTCAGATTTAAATATTCCTTTGGGAATTGGTATCCCAAAGCAAAGGATACTTTCTGCTGAAGAAAGCATGTCCGACGGTCTGTAACCTGAAGGTTCATTTTCAAGAGAAGATGCCCTGGCAATGCCGAATACAGGGATATTATTTTGTGTGAACAAGCTTTTCAACCCCTCAATTATCTTTTTCATACCGATCCTCCTGATCAAAACTTATTAAAAATCCCAACCAACACCTTTTTGAAACTCTCAATTTCTTCTTTTGAGTAGCCCTTTTTTATCTCCTCGTTTAACTTTTTAACGATGGGCAATGCTTTGTTCGCTACCTTTTTTCCCTTCTCAGTAATATGAACCAGGTAAACACGCCGGTCATCCGGGTGGTCAGAACGTTTCACATAGCCCAGTTTTTCTAACCTGTCTATCAAGCCTGTTACCGTTGGGTTCTCCAGCATTAATCCCTGACTGATCTGAGTGAGACTCGAACCATCGTTCTTCTGAAGGAAAAAGAGAAGCATCCCCTGGATGGGTGTCACCTCAATGCCGCTTTCTGAATAGGATTTTTGAAGGTTGATGACAAGTTTCTGACATACCTTAGAGATTAAAAAGATAAACCGATCTTCAACAACCATACATGATCCTCTCTAAATAAGTTTTATAGGCTAATATTTAGCATACTAAATAATTTATGGCAAGGAAAATCTCACTATTACCCCCCAAGGGAAATAGAGGTTCAGCGGATGACCTTCAACTTGCTATCCTCAATCGTGCACTCTATTTGCCTCCCGTAACCGGTCCTCCTGAGCTCCTTTCATGAAATATTTTGGTTTCCATAAAAAAATACTTGACAAGATATATATCTTTAAGATATATATCTATTAACTATATAACTGAAGGAGATATCGATGAAGGAAAATAAGAGTAAATACGCTATATTGGGTATTCTAAGTCTGGGACCTATGTCCGGCTACGATATTAAGAAGATGTTTCAAAAGTCGGTGGCAAAATTTTGGAACGAAAGCTACGGCCAGATTTATCCACTTCTTAAAATGCTCGTTGACGATGGGTTTGCCATCAGGTCTATCGAGAAACAGGTGGGCAAACCGGATAGACATGTCTATTCACTCACAGGCAAAGGCCGTGAAGAACTGCAACGGTGGTTGATCGAGCCTGTTGAGCGTCAGATTGGGCGAATTGAGATTGCCTTGAAGCTCTTCTTTGGCCGGCAAGTCTCGCTCCCTGATAACATTCGCCAGGTTGAGCATTTTCGAGAAATTCAGCACCGAGAGCTGGAAGAACTAAAAGCCCTTGAGGAGCGGGTGAAAGAAGAAAAGGCGGGTAATCCTAATCTGGCCTATTGGTTGATGACAGTCAACTATGGCCTACACATTACAAGTGCGCTTATCCAGTGGTGTGACGAGACATTATCGGCCATGAACAAGTTGACAGCAAAAACAAAAAAAGGAATCAAAAAGGGCAACAAAAAAGAACTTTCGCGGTAAAGAAACGGATCAATGCAATCTCATCAATTCCAACTCGTAAATGGAGAAAATCAATATATGTTAACACTGCACGTCAATGGTACCATTCATAAACTGGAGGTCGATCCCAGCACCCCATTGCTTTGGGTGCTCCGGGAGCAATTGGGATTAACAGGAACCAAATTTTGCTGTGGGATAGGAGAATGTGGAGCTTGTACCGTACATATGGACGGCAAGCCGATCCTCTCCTGCATCACACCCGTGGGGGATGTTTCTGGAAAGGAGATCACCACCGTTGAGGGACTAAAAGGACCGTTGGCAGATGCCTTGCGCCATGCATGGGTTGAGGAGGATGTGCCCCAGTGTGGTTATTGCCAACCCGGCCAGATCATGTCTGCGGCCAGCCTTCTATCCTCCAATCCCCATCCGAGCGATGTTGATATTGACATAGCTATGTCTGGCATTCTTTGCCGCTGTGGGACTTACCAAGGAATTCGGCGTGCTATTCACCGCGCCGCTCGAGGGAAATGACCATGGAAAATAGCCAAGGTGATATAGGGCGACGCCAGTTCTTGAAGGTCAGTGCCGCAATCGCAGGCGGGCTGTTGGTGGGTATCCACATGACCGGCTGTGATAAACGGGCGGATGTTTCTACCAAAAAAGGGAAGGATCAAACTCCTACGTTCGCGGCCAATGCATGGATCCGCATCGGCCGCGATGACTCTGTGACAGTGAGCCTCCACCATTCCGAGATGGGACAGGGAGTAATGACGGCCTTGCCCATGCTGGTGGCTGAAGAGCTGGAGGTGGATTGGTCACAGGTTCGCACCGAGTTCGCACCGGCAGCTCCCGTCTATAAGAACCCAACTTACAAGGTCCAGATGACCGCCGGAAGCACCAGCGTAAAGACTTCGTGGGAAGATCTGAGGCAAGCCGGCGCCGTGACCCGCGAACTGTTGATCGCCGCCGCGGCACAGACCTGGGGGGTGCCAAGTTCGGAGTGCCGTGCCGTCAAAGGCACGGTCGTTCATCATTCCAGCGGACGCCGCCTTCGTTACGGCGAGCTCGTTGACCGGGCGGCACAGATTCCGATGCCCAAAGATGTTCCTCTTAAGAAGCCAAGCGAATTTAAGATCATTGGCAAGCGGATGCCCCGGCTCGACACATCCATCAAAGTGGATGGCAGTGCCGTCTTTGGCATTGACATCCAGATGCCGGGTTTGCTGGTGGCCACGGTGGTCCACCCGCCGGTTTTCGGCACCAAGGCTGTATCGTTCGATGCCAGCAGGGCCAAGGCATTACCAGGGGTGCACCACGTGATAGCCATCGACAGAGGTATCGCGGTAGTGGCCGGCACCTTTTGGCAGGCCAAGAAGGGCGCAGAGGCATTGCAGGTGAAGTGGGAACGAGGTGACAACGAAGATCTCAATAACGAGATCATCCGCACACGGTGGACTGATCTGGCACACAAAGAAGGTGATGCAGTGTGCAACGATGGCGACACCAAAGAGGCGTTGGAAAAGGCCGCCAAGGCCCTCCGGGCTGTTTACGAGGTGCCCTATGAGGCGCACGCTACCCCGGAGCCGATGAACTGTACCGCCCATGTACACAAGGATGGCTGCGACATCTGGGTGCCGACCCAGAATCAGGATGCAGCCCAGGAAACCGCAGCAAAGATAGCTGGCTTTGACTTAGAGGCCGTCCATATCCATACCACTCTCTTGGGCGGTGGTTTCGGCCGTCGAATAGAAGCAGACTACGTGGCAGAAGCAGTACAGATCTCTAAAGCGATCCAAGCCCCGGTTAAGGTGATCTGGACCCGTGAGGAGGATATTCAGCACGATTTCTATCGGCCTGCAACCTATAACGTCTTGCAGGCGGGGTTGGACAAAGATGGTTGGCCCACCGCATGGACTCATCGTATCGTCGGTCCTGCCATTATGACCCGAATAATCCCGCAATTTGTTCCGTCGATGGTACCCCCTTGGATTCCCATGCCTCTCAAAGACCTGTCTGCTTGGTTGGCCGGTGTCTTTGTACCGCGTTTCAAAACTGACGAGCAGGCAACGGCAGGGGCTATCACAATGCCGTATGCCATACAGAACGTACGCGTGGAGTATATCAAGGATGATCCCGGCATCCCGACCGGCTTTTGGCGTTCTATAGGCCACTCCCAAAATGCCTTTGTTGTTGAGAGCTTTATCGACGAGATCGCGGCTGCCACAGGAAAGGACCCGTTTGCCTTGCGCCACGAACTGTTGCAGAAGGCGCCTCGCCTGCGTGCTGTCTTGGAACTTGCTGCACAGAAGGCTGGATGGGGAAAACCTAAATCCCGAGAAGTGCATTGCGGGATTGCCGTTCATGACTACCATGGTACAGCAGTCGCCCAGGTAGCAGAGGTTTCCGTGGACTTAAAAGGAAGAATCAAAGTGCATCGGGTCGTCTGTGCGGTGGACTGCGGCATTGTCGTTAATCCGAAAATTGTTGAGGCACAGATGGAGAGCGCGATTGTTTTCGGTCTCACCGCGACATTGAAGAGCGCTGTCACCATACGGAAGGGCCGGGTTGAACAGAGTAATTTTCATGATTTCCCATTACTGCGCATGGACGAAATGCCAAAGGTAGAGGTGCACATTGTACCGAGCACGAGCCCGCCCGGCGGCATTGGCGAGACGGGTGTACCACCCATAGCACCGGCAGTAGCCAACGCTGTGTTTGCGGCCACCGGGAAGCGAGTTCGAAAGCTACCCATTCAACCGGATGACCTAAGGTGATCAAGAGAAGAGGTCGCTCCATTAAAACACGGTTAAATGCTTATACGGGAAGTAAAAACAGAGCATGTTGAAAATGAGCTCAAATAATAACGAGGGGAAACAAAAGCCGGAAGGGGTTTAAATTCTACAGCAGATATCTTCGGGAAAATTGGATGAAACGATTGCTAATCGCGGTATTGCTTGCCTTAACGAATGGGTACGGGATGGAGATGAAAGAGTCGAAGACCTTCTCTGATAAAACCAAGCCGAAACCCCACGCTTCAGCCGGGTTCAGGAATTAGGGAAACCCGCTTCCTCCATGGTAATGGGCCAGCAAGAAATTCCTATCAGTGAGAGATGAATAAATCTATCGATCTTACACAAGGGTCTACCTCAAAAATATTGGTCAGACTCTCCCTGCCCATCGTCTTTGCCATGCTCATGCAGACCCTCAATCTCATGGCGGACCTCTATTTTGTGAGCCGTTTGGGACCGGATGCGGTGACGGCCCTTTCGATTTCGGCAAATGCCTTCTTTATCATCTACGGTCTCTCATTCGTTATAGGAACCGGAAGCATGGCGCTGATCGCCCAGGCCGTTGGGAGAAAAAACGAGGAGCAAGCGGGGAGGGTATTCCAACAGAGTCTCATCTTAAGCCTTATCAGTGGGATCGTCACCTGCCTCATCGGTTTAGCTATTGCTCGCCCCTATATCGATTTTTTGGGCGGAAAAGAGAATGCTTTCCAGTGGGGAGTCGAATATTTTCAAATCTTCTCCGTATCCTTCTTAGTCCTGCAAGTGCTCTTTGTGATCAGCTCCTGCTATCGGGGCACGGGTGACACGAAAACACCTATGATCATAGGTGTCCAATCCACGGCGCTCAATATTGTTTTAGCCCCATTTCTCATCTTTGGCTGGCTGGATCTACCGAGTCTCGGTGTAAGAGGGGCTGCCATTGCCTCGCTCTCATCCCAGCTTTACGGCCTTGGAATCTATATTTATCTAATCTTGGTTAAGGGGTCGCCTCTAAGGACGAAGGGAAGTTGGCGATTGGACATAGACATCATCAAGAGAATCCTCTCCATTGGCGTGCCTTCGGGATTATCATTCTTCTTCCTTGCCCTAAATATGTTAATCACTTACCGGGTGATGAGTGTGTATGGGACTCCAGCTTTAGCTTCTGTGGGAATCGGGTCTCGCATCCTTCAAGCACTCTATCTGCCCGTCGTCGCCATTACCTCAGCCATGGCGGCCATCATCGGCCAAAACTATGGAGCGGGTCATCACGGAAGGATCAGGGAAACACTACGTACGGGCTGGGGGCTTGCCTCAGGAGTTATGATTTCAGGAAGTATCCTCTGCTGGATACTCCCGACCTCTTTGATCAAGATTTTCAGCAACGATCCAGACGTTCTCTATTATGGCTACCTCTACATCACCATTGTCTCCTTGGGAAACGTCATGGTGGGAACGATCATGGCGATTTCCGCTGTCTTCCAAGGGGTGGGGAAGACCTACCCCACCCTTTTGGGCGCGGCCATTGACAACGCCCTCTTTGCTCTCTTCGTCTTTACCCTGCCAGGCTACTTTGGCTGGGGGGTAGAAGCGATCTGGTGGATCAAATTAGCAACGGCCCTCATCGAGATGTTTTTTGACGGAGAATGGCTTAGACAGGAACTCCGGCGAGTTTATTCTTTCTTGCAACCTCAATCTATGGATTCTTCTATGCGCATCCCCGTCCACCAGAGATAGGTTATAAATGGATTGCTTCACCCCTGGCCATGTCCTTCTTTAAAGGAGTTTAACAAGAATGCTGGCACATTCGCCCGCAAACGCTTCCAAACTGCCATCGTCTCAATGAAAGATGTCTTTCTGTATCAACCCCTGAAATCTTTCGGGATCGGAGCAAATTCGTAATCCTCAGGCCAGAGCCTGTTTTTGGGACCGCATGAGATAATTCCTTTCTTGCATAGGTCTGATCGCCACTCATATTTCAGGACAATCTTTTCAGCGATGGCAGGCTCCGGATCAAAGTGGACCCGATAAGCAGGAGAATACGTTGTCTCCCCAAATCCAGTACCAGCCTGATCACTTTTCTTTTGCTCGGACCTGTCAGTAGAGCGATTCTCGCCCGGGGAACTCGGTGAAGCGCCCGCAGGGGCCTCTTTCATCTTGGATGATCCTCCGGAATATGGAACCACCTCAGGCTGCTTTTCCTTATAAACCGCGAGCGCGATGGTTCCCATCGCAGAGGCATCAGCAAACACCTTCTCTGAATAAGAATCGGATTGTTCGGTGAAGTAGAACCTGTTCGTCCGGTCCATGCCTGTTCGCCAGCCTTCGAAGGTATTCGACTGATGAGGCCCAATGATGTACATTCGCTCCTTATTTTTGAGGTCTGATTTCTTGCCGTCGATGATGTTTCTCCCATCCACCGCAATGACGATACCGATTCGCCTATCCGATCTGTTTGTAACTTCGACGGAATATCTCTCCCCCTTTACCGCCTCCAAATAAAAGAACTTCCCTTCCTGGGAGCGGCGCAAATAAGTCCTGTATTTTGGAAACTCTCCTCCTGAATCTGAAATTATCCGTACATCCACCACCTTTCCCTTCTCTTCGTGGGCCCATACCAGTGCGGGAATAAACCAAACAACAAACAACACCACCATTAAAGCGTACCGTTTCATAACATGACCTCCTTTTTAATTTTCTTATGATCTAATAGACAACCGGAGCACAAAAAAGTTCCCAGTTTAAGGAGGCAGATGTAATCATTAATGCTGGAAGCGAAAGCTGATCAATATCAGGGGAAATTGGGAAGTGTCCCTAATTTTTCTTCTCATGCAAGTTCCTAACGGCTATGAATGATCGGTAACTCGACGAAAGAGGGATAAACGGTGTTCCGCAGCAATTGGATCTTTGGTGCAGGGTTAAGAACCGGTGTCTCGAAGTTGTCGGCATCGGCAAAAGTGACCGTAATGCGGATATGGCTTCTCTTAGGGAACCGGTACGAGGTGGGCAGCAAGCTGAAGATTAGCTCAACGGGTTTTCCGGCCGGAATTGGCTCCAAATCGCTCTTGTAGTGGGAGTGATAGGGCAGTCCGAGATTATTGTAAGGAGCTTGGCTTGGCTTACGATGAGAA
>VGSD01000100.1 GCA_016875155.1 Deltaproteobacteria bacterium
GGCTCAAAATCTCCTCCAGCCTCTCATTTTCAAGAAGGAGAGGATCTCCTCCTGAGAGCAGGACATCCCGAACTTTGCGGTTTTTCTTCAAGTACTTGAGGACTTCTTCAAAATTTCCTTCGGTGATTGATCGCTCTGTGCTGCCCACCAACCGTCTCCGGGTGCAGTATCGGCAATAGACAGCGCATTGATCCGTAATCAACAGGAGGACCCGATCAGGATAACGATGGACGAGACCAGGCACCGGAGAATCTTTGTCTTCCCCACAGGGATCAACCATATCGTTTTTTGAGAGATGGAGCTCCTCGACCCGGGGGATGGCCTGTTTCCGGATGGGACAATTCGGATTGACAGGGTCCATCAGGCTGACAAAGTAAGGAGTAACGGCCAGGGCCAGCCTCCCCTTCGAATGTTTGATTCCTTCGATCTCCTCTGGAGTCAACTGGATGATCTCTTTGAGTTGGTCCAGGGTTGTGATCCGGTGTCGGAGTTGCCATCTCCAGTCATTCCATTCTCTCTCGGTAACCTCCTTCCAGAAGGGAGGAATCGTTTCTTTGGCTTCAATGATGACCCTCTCTTCTTCTTGGGCTCGAAATAATCCAAGTTGCAATGGTTTATCGATTCTTCTTAGCGGGACAGATAAATTAGAGTCTGAGGCAGGCTCCATTTTCACTCCTTCCCGCATCCCTGCCATTGGGCTTCCCCTCCCTTGCAAACAAAAAAGGAGATGTCGTGACCGGCACCTCCTGCAACACAAAGGAATCGCCCTCTGTCCTCGAAAGCAGGCATGCACCTTTTCTTTATTTTTCGTTGATGGTGATTAATCTCCCTTTCTCCTTCTTTTGAATTCATCTGTTGGCGTCCACTCTCAAACGAGTGGGCGCCAACATCCGAACAACTCTCACCGCTTTCCCAATTCCAGCCGATAAAATCCTTTTTACTTCTTAGCTGGAGCAGGTTTTTCAGCGGGTTTCTCAGCAGGTTTTTCTGCTGGTTTTTCTGCCGGAGGCGCTTCTGCAGGCTTGGCCTCAGCAGGTTTCGGTTCCTCTTTGACTGCTGGCTTCTCCGGAGCCTTGGCTTTACATCCGATTCCAACGGCGGCGATATTGACGACCAGCACCAGTGCAAAAAAGAGCAAAATCCACTTCTTCATCTGTCTTCACCTCCTTTCTGATTGAATCGGGGACCCTCCCCTTACTTTAACCGACGGAGAAAACTTAACTTCATCCGGGAAAGACATCTCCCGGATTACCTTCCTCAACAGTCTTGGCTCAACAGGTTTTTTCAGGATGCGGCGGATGCCTATCTGTTTGAGACGCTGGGTGAGATCATCGGTGATCTGCGGACTCATCAAGATGAAACGTTCATTCCATTTTTTTAGGAGAGGAATCCATCTTTCAAGGCCTTCCATCTCCAGATCAGCCAGTATCATTCCCCCTTTGATGTCTTTCTTTCTCTCTTCCAGTTCGGAAATATCTCTAATCTCCGCCACTTCGAATCCGTACTTCTTCAGAATTTTATTGAGGCTTAGCCGTAAAAATTCATCCTTATCAAGAATGAATGCCCATCTCACCTTTTCTTTCATAAAATTCAATTGTTATCAATTTTCGTGCCAAATATCACATCATATTCAAAAAGAACAAATTTAAAAAATATAATAAAATCAATACATTTAAATCTATTGGCGTGCTACAATCTAGTTGAATTAACTATCTTTAAAGATTCAAATGATAAAATGCCATACCGTTTTAAACGAAAAAATGACAAATTGCCATAGTTTTATCGTTAACTCATCAATACTACGACTATTTGTCATTCTTGGTTGATTTTCGTTTGCTTAAGGGATTTTCTTGTATCTCTTCGATTTTTCTATGGATAGTCCTCACATTGATGCCCAGCAACTTTGCTGCCTTTAACTTGTTGCCTTTGGTCGCTCTCAGGGTTCGAAGCAACATCTCCCTCTCCACTTCTTCAAGAGGCGTTCCAATCTTAAAAGGAATGGCCTCTTGTTCTTCCTTATAGTCTTTGATTTCTTGGGGAAGATGCTGGATGTCCAACACTTCCGGGCTATGAATGACCAGTGCGGACTCAATCGTATTCTCTAACTCCCTGACATTCCCGCTCCAGCCATAGTCCATGAGGAGATTGAGGGCTCTCTGTGATACTCCCTTTGCCTTCATCGTGTATTTCTTATTGAACTTCTCAACGAAAAATTGGATTAAGAATGGAATATCCTCTTTTCGCTCCCGTATGGGGGGCAGTTTGATGTTGACCACATTGAGGCGATAATAGAGGTCTTCCCGGAAGGTTGAATCTTTGACCGCTTCTTGTAAATCTCGATTGCTCGCTGCAATGACTCGGATATTGACTTTAAGGGTCTTGTTCCCTCCCACTCTCTCAAATTCGCCCTCCTGGAGAACTCTCAACAGTTTGGTCTGGGTGGAGAAAGGGATATCCTCCACCTCATCCAGAAAAAGGGTTCCCTCGTGGGCCATCTCAAACCGCCCCTTTCGGGAGGCAACCGCTCCGGTAAATGCCCCCCTCTCATGGCCAAAGAGTTCGCTTTCGATAATCCCTTCACTTAAAGAAGCACAACTCACCTTGATGAAAGGCATCCCTGCACGAGGGCTATTGTAATGGATGGCGTTGGCAATCAATTCTTTGCCTGTACCGCTTTCGCCGATGATGAGAACCGAACTGTCATAGGGTGCGATGTGACGGATGAGTTCGAAGATCTTCACCATCTTCTCGCTTTTTCCGATGATATTTTTAAAATGGAATTTATCTTCCAGTTGGGAGCGCAGGTCCCGGTTTTGAAGGATCAGGGTCTGCTTCTCCAATGCCCTCTCAGCCAACAGGGAAAGGACTCTGGGGTTGATCGGCTTTTCGATAAAATCAAAAGCCCCGAGTTTCATCGCCTGGACAGCCTTCTCGATCGTCCCCTGGGCTGAGATGACGATCACCTCGGTCTCTGGTTTTAGCCCTTTCACCGCCTCGAGAAGTTCAAGGCCACCCATCTTTGGCATGACCACATCTGTAATGACCAGGTCAATCATCTCCTGCCGAAAAAGGTGGAGGGCCTCCTTTCCATTGGAAGCAAGAAGAGTCGTGTAACCCTTCTTCTTGAAGAGAAGACGAAGGCTTTCTCCCACACGAGGATCATCTTCGACGATGAGAATGACTTTTTTGTCCATAGCTCCATCAAAACAAGTCTGGAGTTCAGAGTTCGGAGTTCGGAGTTCGGAGTAAAAAATAGGAACAAATAATAATACCCCGAACTCCGAACTCATTACTCCGAACTATTTTTTACACTTTCGGATTATGCGGTAGCCTGATCCTGAAAATGGAACCCCGATTCACCTCGCTTTTCACGGTGATCTCCCCGTGATGGTCTGAGATGATCTTCTTGGCAATTGAAAGCCCAAGGCCAGAACCCGTGGGCTTGGTGCTGAACATAAATTCGAAAATTTTATGGAGATGCTCCTTGGAAATTCCTACTCCATTGTCCTGTATGATGATGAATACATTCTTCTTCGATCCACGGGTGAAGAGATGGATCTCCCCTTGTTCGGATACGGCCTGAATGCTGTTGATGAGGAGATTGGAGATCGCCAGATTAATCTGGCTCACGTCGATTTTCACCAGGGGCAGGTTCTTCTGAAAATGGACTTCCAGCCTGGCGTTCTTCATCTGTGCGTCCGGCCTCAACAGGTGGACGATCGAGTCCAGCGCTTCGTTCAATTGGACCCACTCAAATCTCAGGGGAGGAAGACGGTTGAAATCCAGAAACTCTTTGAGATTATTCTCTAGGCGCAGGGTTTCATAGCTGATAAAGTTGAGAAGGGATTGGATCTCCTCCTTCTGGGCGAGATGAATCTCTTCTCTCAGTTCGTCCCTCAATAATTCAATATTGATATTGAGAGAGCTGAGTGGATTCCGAATTTCATGGGCCATCCATCTGGCTAACATACCGATGGTGGAGAGGTCTTTGCTCTGGCTGATCTCCCGTGAGAGCAACCCTTTTTCCGTGATATCCGCAAAAGTGGCTAAACATCCGAGAAAGGCCTCATTCCGGTCAAAGACCGGATAAAAACTGCACCGGAGTATTTGCGCTTCCTCTTCTGAGACAGATGGAACATGGATCGCCAACTCGATATCGTGATGACCTTCTCTGTTTTCGTATACCGAATTGAATTGTTTTCTGATCGTTTTATAAGGGATGATCCGTTCATACTTCTTTCCTAAGGCCAGTTTTCCCTTGATCTTGAAAAACTCCACGGCCACAGGGTTGAAGATCTGGATTCGACCTTGGCCGTCAGCAAATACGACCGCTTCCTTCAAATGGTTCAGGATGGTCTCGAAAAGATTGGGGGCGGGTAAATTGGTCTTCATCCATTACCCCGCTCGATTTCGAGTTGAACCGGCCAACCCGTATCGTTCCAAAGCGTGATGGAATATCGTTCGGATCAGTCGGCTATACTCCCACCCCATTCGTCTTGCCATGATGGGGAGGTCACCATAGACAGGAGAGAGGCCGGGAAGGGGATTGACCTCTAAAAAGTAAGGCACACCGTCTCTTCCAACCCGGATATCCACCCTAGACACATCCCTGCAATCCAGGGCACGGTAGGCTCTGAGGGCCACCTCCTCGATTCTCTTCAGCAGATCGCCGGGGATTGGAGGAGGGCAATGGTAACATACCTTTTCCTCCCATTCCCTCTTCACCTCCAGTGAATAGATGGCTTCATCAGGAGAACTCCCCTTGATCTCGATCTGCATCACTCCAAGGACAATAGGATCCGAATTACCTAAAACTCCTACGGTAAACTCAGGGCCGCTCACAAACTCTTCGACTAAAACTGGAGTCCCGTAAGTCTCGAGAAGCCATTTCACCCTCTCTCCCAATGTGGCCGGGTTCGAAATCTTTGAATCGAGCCGCACCCCCTTGCTCGATCCCTCATAACACAATTTCACGAAAAGGGGATAACGAAGGTTGAGGCCATTGAGATCCTCCATCCTCTCCACTTTCTTAAAACCGGGAGTAGGAATGGTTTCACTTTGAACCACTTTTTTGGCCATAGACTTATCCAGGGTGAGGGCGAGGGTGAGAGGATCGGAACCAGTATAGGGAATGTTCAAGAACTCGAGGAGAGCGGGGATATGAGACTCTCTGTTTCGTCCTCCAATCCCCTCTGCAATGTTGAAGACGATATCGACCGGAGACAGCCTTAACCGATCAATCAAACCAATGTCGCCGCCTAATTTAAAGACTTCATGTCCGTCGCTTTGAAGGACATCGCGCATGGCATCGATCGTCTCTTCTGAATCGAACTCCTCAAAAGAATCGATCGGTTGATCTTCCCGACGAATAAAATCCTTTCTTAAGTTGTAAGTGATGCCAACTTTCAATTTTCTATGAGCGATATTCATCTGTTAACGTTTTCTATATCTCCGTTTCACTTCTTTGTCAACAAGGATTTCATCTTTTGTGTTCTTTTTGAAAGCAGCGATGAAATCAGTATTTCTAAAGGACCTCTTTTATGTTACATTATATCCGGTATTCATTATGGAGAAGGAATCAGGATGGAAATCAAACGGGGAGAACTTTTTGAATCGCTGGGGAACTTAAGAAAAAGTTTTTTTTATATCATCGGGGCGGTCATTCTTTTTGGAATCATCCTCTTTCCGTTCACAAAAGAGTTGCTCCGCCATCTTCATCGTTCCCTCCAGGAGGATCTGGTCGCATACGGGATTCCCGAAGCCTTTCTCTCTCTTATCAAACTGACACTCTTTGCCAGCCTCTTCCTATCCATACCGATCATCTTCTTCTATCTTTGGAAAGCCTTTTCTCCCCTCTTCCGGAAAAGGGGCCTGGAATCCTCGTTTTTTGTTCCTCTGGTAGCCATGTTTCTTTTTTATTCCGGAGCCGCCTTTTGTTACTTCGTCACCCTTCCCTTCGGAATCCAATTCCTTATGAGTTATCAATCGGCGACGATCAAACCCATGATCTCCGTGGCTAAATATATCTCCTTCTGTGTGGTGTTCATCTTCGCCTTTGGCCTTGTTTTCCAGCTTCCCCTCATCCTGGCCCTGTTGAGCTATATCCGTGTGGTCAATGCCTCATTTCTAACTCGAAACCGCAGGTATGCCATTCTGATCATGGCGATTCTGTCTGCCGTGCTCACCCCAACTCCGGATGTCTTTAATATGGCATTGATGGGAGGTCCACTCTACGTGCTCTTCGAGATCGGTATCCTGCTGGTGAAAATCATCGAAGGAAAAAGAACAGCTTCAGACCATCCTTCTTCTGGATTTGTAGAAAAATAAGGGGCACATTTTGAAAATGTGCCCCTTGGATTATCTCTCTCACCTTCTCTGATTTCTAAGGCTAAACCTACATTGCTTTTCCTTTGGGACTCTCTTGTACGCCAGCCACTCCCAGGATCGTCACCGTAAAGGCGACGAAACTACCTCGGCTAGGTAAATACTCTACCTTTACTTTTTCACCGGGGATGGGGTAGCGTCTGGGGATGTAAGTCGTTTTCCGGCCGATCCTGAAGCTGACCAAGGTTTTATCCTTATCGTTCTCAACATCCATCGTCAACCCTCTCTCAACGTTCTTGACGATCCCTGTCATCACCAATTTCTCCTGGGCAACCGAGGGCCCGGCGTAAAGCAAAAAAAGCACGGCCACTAGGGTAAACATAAGAATTCTTTTAAAGCCTTTCATCATTCTCTCCTTTCTCGCAAACCAACAGCCAGCCTCCATCCCTTTCATTTCTGGACAGGACTAAAGACGCAGACGCGGTTGCGGCCCCCTCTTTTGGCATCGTAAAGGGCCTGATCTGCCATCCTGACCAGATCCTCTTTTGATTTCGGGTGATGACCTGGAAAGTTGGATATTCCTAAACTCACGGTAATGTTGATATGGGCCTGCCCCACCTCAAAGAGCGTCTTCTCCACCAGTCTCCGGATACGCTCTGCAATCATATTGGCCTCCTCCACCACGGCATCCGGCAAGACAAGGATAAATTCCTCTCCTCCATATCGGGCCACCGTATCCTTCTTCCGAACCGAAGTTTTTAACAGGGAGGCTATCTCCTTAAGGACTTTGTCTCCTTCGGTATGCCCAAAGGTATCATTCACCTTTTTAAAATGGTCAATATCGACCATGACCAGGGAGAGGGAAGATCCACCATAGAAAGACTTCTGTGCCTCAACGACCAGTCTCTCCTCCAGATATCTCCTGTTATACAGGGTGGTGAGAGTATCATAGATGGCCATTGTCTTGACAGAACTGAATCTCTGAAAATGCTTTAACGTGGCTGCCATCTGGTATCCGATGACAGAGAAGAACTGGAGGTCCTGTGCATCGAAAGCATTGGGTTGATCGCTATTGAGTGAAACGCAGCCGATAATCTCCTCCTCCAAGGCAAGGGGAAGGACGAGATAGGATTTCAGTGTGGCTTTTGGATCCATCGCCATATGAGAGGGCCGCAGTTTTCTCTTCTCAACTTGAATGGTTACACGTGCCAGATCACTCGGCTCTTCTCCTAAGACCGAGAAAACTTTCACCATATTCCTGGCCACCTCTTGCGTGAAAGAAGGAGGACAGGTCTCCTCTTGATAGAGGTAAAGGGTTGATTCTTCCTTCCAGAGAACCCCGAGTGCGGAGAATTCAAAGAGGCTGGGTAGATTGTTTCCTGCTGATTCAACAATCTCCTTGATTTCGAAGCTCGTATTGATCGTATTGATAATTGATCGAAGGATATTCAGATGTTTAACAATGAATCTCACTGTTTCTCCTATAAAAACTGATTACACAGAATAAAAAATTGATTACAGAGATTTCTTGTCTCTTCAGAAATCTCCTTATTTCTGGGAGACGAGGCGTTCTGCCTCTCTCACCTTCGGGAAGACCTTCGGAAAAACCTCCCGGCTGATCACTCCTTCGGTAAGGGCTGAAAAAAGATTAAGAAGGTGATTGATGAGACTTTGAAATCCGCGGTGGAGCTCTGCAGGCGGAAGGTTTCGTAAGTCCTCCCGTATCTCGTCCATGAAAATCCCTTCTTCGGAAACCTTCAGGGGCTTTAAGAAAGGATACTTTTCCCCAATCTTCTTAATCGATAGATTGAAAAGAAGTTCTAAGATGGCCTCTCCGATCAAAGCCGATACCACCTCCCAGACCTCTGACAACAGGTTGGCATAGAGGTCCAGCACGAGATCAGAAGTCCATTTTCCTCCTTTAACTTCTTTGGCCATCGATTTTCCTCACTCACAAAAGTTATTAAAACAATCTATGTTTTGACCTTCCTTAGCTTTTTGATCAAATGATGAATCTCATCGTGGTAGATGTAAAAAACCATAATAATGAGAGCGGATACCCCGAACAGGATCAACAGAGTGATGTATTGATGATCGAATGCCTTTC
>VGSD01000101.1 GCA_016875155.1 Deltaproteobacteria bacterium
AATAAGGAAGAAGGTAAAAAGAAGTGAACTCGATAGGCGGGAATCAGGTTACCAGGAAATCAGGATGCAGGATAGCAGGCTATCAGGATATCAGAAAAACGGAAAAAGATAATTTTAACCTGATACCCGGATGTCCTGATATCCACTACCTGGTAGCCTGATACCCCGATAACTGCTAAAACGTGTATCGAACTGAACCCTTCGCAAACTCTTGCTTGATACCTGACGTTGAGTTTTTTTATGAAAGATGACGAGCGTTGGATGAGGCGGGCTCTCCGGCTTGCTGAAAAGGGGAGAGGGAGAACATCGCCCAATCCCATGGTAGGAGCGGTCCTCGTAAGAGAAGGAAGGATCGTTGGAGAAGGGTATCATATGAGGGCAGGGGAGCCCCATGCAGAGATCAATGCCCTGCAAAAGGCAGGGGGAGAGGCGAAAGGTGCCACTCTCTACATCAATCTTGAACCCTGTACTCATCATGGAAAGACCCCTCCCTGTGCCCCTGCCTTGATCCAGGCAGGCATCAAAAGGGCAGTGGTTGGAATGGAAGACCCCAATCCTATGGTGAAAGGGAAAGGGCTGGAGATGCTCCGAACCGCTGGCCTTCAGGTGGAAGTTGGAATTTTCAAAGAAGCCTGTCAGAAACTGAATGAAGCCTTCTGCAAGTATATCCAGACCAAAGAGCCCTTTGTCATTTTAAAAATTGCTGCAACGATTGATGGTAAAATTGCCACGCAACATGGGGAGTCAAAATGGATTACCGGAGAAAAATCGAGGCATCTTGTCCACCATCTGAGAAACGAGGCAGACGGCATTCTCGTGGGTATTGGTACCATTCTCAAAGACGATCCTCTGCTGACCGCACGTATCAGAGGGGGGAAGGATGCTTATCGAATTGTACTCGATAGCCATTTGAGGATCCCAGAAAATGCAAAAATCATTGATCGCAATCCAGAAAAGACGATTATCGCAACAACCAAGTTAACCCCTAAAGAAAAGATAGAGGGGTTTGAAAAGAGAGGGGTTCAGGTTTTGATTCTCAATTCCAAAGAGGGAAAAGTCAACCTGAGGTCTCTCCTTCTAAAGTTAGGGGAGATGGGCATGATGAGTCTTCTCGTCGAAGGAGGAAACGAAGTAAACGGTTCCTTCCTGGAAGAGGGGTTGTTCGACAAGATCTTTCTTTTTCTCTCTCCGAGGTTGTTAGGGGGACAGGCATTAGGAATGTTCGGAGGGAGAGGGGTCGAGAAACTTGAGGAAACGCTTTTTCTGAACCTGGTCAAAATTAAAAAAATGGGGGACGATATTCTTTTTGAAGGATATCCGAAGAAGTTATGTTCACAGGAATCATAGAGGGAAAAGGGAAGATTTTAAAGATTGAATACAGGGGGGAGGCGAGAAGGTTATCGATCGAATTCCCTTCTCATTTGACAGATGTGCAACTTGGTGATAGTATTAGTATAAATGGTGTTTGTTTAACTGTTACGGAAAGACAGGGATTGGTCTCAAAGTTCGACCTGTCCGACGAAACGATCAAAAAAAGTGCTCTGGGTGAGCTTAAAGAAGGTTATTGGGTTAACCTGGAGTGCGCTTTAAAACTGAATGGCCGTCTGGGAGGGCATTTCGTTACAGGACATATCGATGGTATTGGTATGATCACAGAGAAGAGAAAAGAGAGGGATTTTTATAAATTAAAAGTGAAGCTTCCTGAAAATTTGTCGAAGTACGTCGTTCCTAAGGGATCCATTGCGATCGATGGGATCAGTTTAACGGTTAACGAATGTAGGGGCAATGAGATTCTGCTCACGCTTATCCCGTATACCTTGGAGAAAACAACTCTGGTGGATAAAAGAGTCAGTGATCATGTCAATCTGGAGACAGACATTTTAGGTAAGTATGTAGAAAAACTTTTAAAAGGGGAGGGAGACTCAAAAGGTTTAAGCCTCTCCTTTTTGAAAGAGCATGGCATTCTAGGCGGTAGTGAGGAAACCGATGGTTAGCACGATTGAAGAGGCTTTAAAAGACATTCGAGAAGGTAGAATGGTCATCCTCGTCGATGACGAAGATCGTGAGAATGAGGGTGACCTCACGATGGCCGCAGAGAAAGTGACGCCTGAGGCCATCAATTTTATGGCAAAATATGGAAGGGGACTCATCTGTCTGACATTGAATGAAGCACGCCTGAATGAGCTTCGGCTTCCAATGATGGTTTCTGATAATACCTCTCGGTTTCAGACTGCTTTTACTGTATCGATCGATGCAAGAAAAGGGGTGACCACCGGCATTTCAGCAGCCGACCGCGCTACCACCATTCTTACAGCCATTGATGACAAAGCGACAACGGATGACCTTGTCTCACCAGGCCATATCTTTCCTTTGAGAGCCAGGGACGGTGGGGTTCTGGTCAGAACAGGTCAGACTGAAGGATCCGTTGACCTGTCCCGTTTGGCTGGCCTCAGACCCTACGGGGTCATTTGCGAGATCATGAACGAGGATGGCACCATGTCCAGGATGCCCGATCTTCAGATCTTTGCGAAAAAGCATGATTTGAAGATTGTCACCATTGCCGATCTCATTAAATATAGGCTTCACAAAGAAAGTTTAGTTCGAAGGATAGCAGAAGCAAAAATCCCGACCAAATATGGGGGCATGTTTACTGCCATTGCCTATGAGAACGACGTCGACCCTTTCCATCATCTCGCGTTGGTCAAAGGAGACATCCAGCCTGATGACGAAGTCCTGGTCAGGGTCCACTCCCAGTGCCTGACAGGAGATGTGTTTGGATCCAGACGATGTGACTGTGAGGAACAACTTCATAAGGCAATGGCCATGGTGGAAAAAGAGGGGAAGGGCGTTATCGTCTATATGAGGCAAGAGGGAAGGGGAATCGGGTTGGTGAATAAATTAAGGGCTTACTGCCTGCAAGACCTTGGAAAGGATACGGTGGAAGCCAATGAGGCGCTTGGATTTCAGGCCGATATGAGGGACTATGGAATCGGAGCACAGATTCTCGCAGACTTGGGCCTTCATAAGATCAAACTGATGACGAACAATCCGAGAAAGATTAAAGGGCTCGAGGGGTATGGGATTAAAGTGATTGAGAGGATTCCCATTGAGTCGAAGCCCAGACAAGAAAATATTGAGTATCTGAAGACAAAAGCGAAGAAGATGGGTCATATCCTCTCCATCAAACCAGGAGATTGATCTATTACTTTGTTTGATAGTAGGCAAAGCCTTGAACCTCACATGGTTCAGGGGAAAGGAGATGAGGATGGCAAAGACCATTGAAGGCAAATTGATGGCAAAAGGGCTTAAATTTGGGATCGTTTTAAGCCGGTTTAACAGTTTCGTGAGCGACCGCCTGTTAGAAGGCGCACTGGATGCATTACGAAGAAGCGGAGCGGAGGATGGGGATTGCTCGGTGGTCCGTGTTCCCGGCTCTTTTGAAATACCGCTGGCAGCCAAGAAAATGGCTAAGAGCGGACGGTATGATGCCCTGATCTGTCTCGGCTGTGTCATCCGGGGTGCCACCCCCCATTTTGAATATATTGCCACCGAAGTCACTAAAGGGATTGCCAGTATCAGCCTGGAAAGTGAAATTCCTGTCTCCTTTGGAGTCCTCATCACCGACACGATCGAACAGGCCATTGAAAGGGCAGGCACCAAGGTGGGCAATAAAGGATTCGATGCCGCTATGTCAGCGATTGAGATGGCTAATCTCATGAAAGAAATTGGGAAAAAATAACCTGATTGTCACGTAGAATAGATCATGATGATTCCTCTGGAAGGATAAGGGATTTTTGGGAGAGAGAAGAAAATCGAGGGAGTTTGCCCTCCAGGTTCTTTATCAACTTGAAATTACGAAACAGGATGCCCTTCAGGCGATGGTTCGATCGAGGAAGAATTTTTCGCCTGAGGAAGCAGAGGATGAGTTTGCAAAACGGATTGTCATCGGAGTGCTGGAGCATCGCCAGGAGATTGACCGTCTGATCGAAGAGCGTTCCGAAAACTGGCGATTGGATCGCATGACGGCCATCGATCGGAATATCCTCCGGATCGCTCTCTTCGAGCTTTTATACTGCAGTGAGATCCCGCCCAAAGTTACCATCAATGAAGCTATTGATCTTGGAAAAAGGTACGGTTCTGAAGAGTCGGGAAGTTTTATTAATGGGATCCTCGACCGGATTCAGAATGAAGTGATCCGAAAACCATTGTGAATTTATCGGTCAAGGTCACGGCGACGAAGCCCGTATCGTTCATAAAAGGTTACGTTTGCCGTTTTTAATACTCTTTTTACGTAACCGTTACCGTTAACCAAAACGGGCATCGTAACCCTAGCCTAAAAACTTTTATACTTTATGGACATCATCATTTCAAAGGAACCGGTTGATCTTCAGGAAAGCGATCTGTTGATCACTACTCTTTTCCAAGACGAAAGGCCATTGAGGGGCTCAGTCGGCTGGGTGGACTGGAGACTCAACGGGAGAGTGTCCCGCCTGCTGACCGAAAACAAATTGAAAGGCGAATGGGGAGAGAGGATTTTGATCCCATCGGAAGGAAGAATTTCACCCCGCCTGATCCTCCTCTTCGGCTTGGGAGAAGTAAGGGAGTATAGTTATTTATCTGTGAGGGAAATCGTTCCCTTCATCACGGAAATCCTCAAAAACTTAAAAGCCTCCCACCTCTGTTTCTCGCTTCCTTTCGGTGAGGAATATAATGTAGATTGCAGCAAGCTAACAGAAGTCCTCATCGAGGGGATAACGGATCGTTTGGACCAATATCCATCGGATCGCGAATGGATTGAGAACCTGACGCTCTCGTTTGGAGAGGGGGAGGAACGATTTTCTGAAATTCTCTATGGCGTTCAAACAGCCAAGTCCATCTTAAAAGATCGGCTCCAAATTAGAATTTTGACTCCTTCCAAAGCCCATCACGAAACCAGCCTGACCCGCAAAACCTAAATCTATCCATTTTCCATTTTTTTTGACAATTGCCCTGAAATAGGATAAAGGGATACCCATAGAGTTGAATTTACATCAGGAGGGATGTCGCCATGGTGCAGAAGTTGGAGAAGATATGGATGGATGGAAAATTGATCCCCTGGGACGAAGCGAAAGTCCATGTATTAACTCACACGCTTCATTACGGGTTGGGCGTCTTTGAGGGAATACGGTGTTACCTCTGCCATGACGGAAGGTCCGCTGTTTATCGATTGAGGGAGCATATCGATCGGTTCTGTGACTCGGCACATATCGGAGAGATGAAGCTTCCCTTTTCAAAAAAGGATTTGGCAGACGCCTGCAAGGAAACATTAAGGGCAAATGGTTTGAAGGCAGGATACATCCGACCCCTTGCCTTCATCGGTGAGGGGGTGATGGGGGTCTACCCCGGAGATAATCCGATTCGGGTGGCAATCATCACCTGGTCATGGGGAGCCTATTTAGGCGATGAAGCTCTAGAGAAAGGGATCCGTGTCAAGACCTCTTCTTTTAACCGCCATCATGTTAATGTGATGATGACCAAGGCTAAGATCTCAGGAAATTATGTTAATTCGGTCCTCGCCAAGAGGGAAGCCATGAAATTGGGATATGATGAAGCCTTGATGCTTGATACCGAAGGTTATGTGTCTGAGGCCAGCGGAGAGAATATCTTTATCGTTAAGAATGGCGTGATCAAAACCACTCCACTTACATCTATCCTTCCCGGGATTACCAGGGATTCGATCATTCAAATTGCCAAAACAAGAAAGATACCTCTCGTTGAAGATAAGTTTACCCGGGATGAACTCTACACGGCTCATGAAGCCTTTTTTACTGGAACAGCCGCGGAAATAACACCCATCCGTGAAGTGGACAATCGTCAGATCGGTGAAGGGAAACCTGGCCCTGTGACCAAAGAACTTCAGGCGGCTTTCTTCGATATCGTAAAGGGCAAAAACCCAGAATTCAGGGAATGGCTCGATTATTTATGATGTAAGGAATAATGGAATAGTGGAATACTGGAATGATGATTTATAGAGGATTTGCTTCTTAAAACCCAATGTTCCAATATTCCATTCTTCCAGCCTTCCTTTTTAACAACCATGCTTCTCCTTATCGATGGTTATAACCTCCTCCACTCCGGCCGGACCCTCGTTAGATTAAATTCCATTGAACTTCAATGGGAAAGGGACCGTCTCATTGAAAAGCTTTCACTTTACCGTCAGACCAAATCAATTGAGATCATTGCCGTCTTTGATGGCTGGCAGGCAGGCTGGAGCACAGAAAAAAAAGAGAGGAAGAATGGGATTGACCTGATCTTCTCAAGAGTCGGTGAGAAGGCAGATGAGGTGATCAAGAGGCTGATCAAGGAAAAAGGTTCTGGGGTCATGGTTGTTACTTCTGACAGGGAAATATCAAACTATGCCAACAAGTTTTCGGTCCCGGTCATTCCCTCCGACCAGTTTCTGGAGAAATTAGAAAGAGGCTCCTTTGAGTTTAAAAGAGAAGACTGGAAAGATGATGAGGAGGAAGAGGATAAGGGGAGCAAGAAAAAGGGTCCTTCAAGGCAACTCTCAAAGAAAGAGAAAAGACTCAGAACTGCGCTGAAAAAACTTTAAAGGTTTTTATCATTCCGCAATCCCTGCCTGCCGAAGCCTTTGCTTACCTGGCAGTTTCTTTGGTCGAGCCTGCAGATCGGCGAAGGCGGGCGAAATCGAATCACCCCTTCCACCTATTTTCCGTGCCTTGCAAAAGCTTGGCGATATTGGATTGATGGCGGTAAAGAATCAGGGCGGCCATGATGATACTCACGATGAAATAAGCCTGTGAATCGCTCCTGAGATAAGCGAGCAGGATGGGAATCGTTATGGCGCAGGTAATCGAACCGAGGGAAATATACCTCCATTTCCAAACGATACCTGCAAAGATAAAAACCTCAATCAGGACTGCTACCGGAGAGATAGGAAGATAGATTCCTACGGCTGTAGCTACCCCTTTTCCACCTTTAAATCCAAGAAAGATTGGAAAGACGTGACCGAGAAAAGGGCTCAATCCAGCAAGGGCGATCCACTGATCCGCAGTTACCCCCCACTGTTCTGTCACTCCCCACTGAATGGCAACACAGACAGGAATCAACCCTTTCAAAACATCCCCAATCAAAGTAAGAATGCCTAGTGTCTTTCCAACAGTCCGAAAAACATTGGTCGCACCGATGTTTTTGCTTCCTGCCAGCCTTGGATCGACTTTAGAAAAGAGTTTGCTCAGAAGAAGTCCAGTAGGAATTGAACCCAGAAGATATCCGAACAACGCAATGAAGATTCCAAGAGGCATGTTTTTTGAAAAAGTGGTCGGGGAGAGCGGATTTGAACCGCCGGCTTCTTGGTCCCGAACCAAGCGCGCTACCAGGCTGCGCTACTCCCCGACTGAATGATTCCAAATTACAAGATTTTTTATAATATGTCCAGCCCCTTTGGGTCAAGTAGAGATTTCTGAAAAAGCCCAGAAATCTCTGATTACATTGATTATGAAACGATTACATCGATTAAAAATATAGTGAAAACTAAAGGGAAATCTGTGTAATCAATTTTTGGAATCTCCGTAATCAGAGAGCAAAAAGCAGTTTTTCAGAGCTCTCAAGTGAGTTGACAATTTCTCAAGGGATATGTTAAACAACTTACTTTAAAGGGAAATTCTTTTTGGAAAATCGAAGAAGCGTAATAAAATAAGGAGAAAAGATATGGATTTTACCTTATCAACTGAGCAGCAGATGATCAGGGATTTATGCAAGAACTTCGTTAAGAATGAAATTGCCCCCATCGCTGAAGAGATGGATGAGTCCGGCCATTTCCCCTATGAGGTCTGGAAGAAGATGGGAGACCTGGGTATTGTTGGCATTCCCATTCCAGAAGAATACGGCGGAGGGGAAATGGACTGGGTCTCCATGATGATCGCCATTGAGGAGATCAGTCGTGGAGATGCCTCCATCGGCGTCTCGCTACTGGACTCGGTGACCCTTCCGATGAATCTTATCAATACCTTTGGAACACCGCAACAGAAAGAGAAATGGCTTCCCCCTCTGGCCACCGGAGAAAAGATAGGGGCTTTCGGTTTGACCGAAGCCCAAGCCGGGTCCGATGCCAACGCCATCCAGACAAAAGCAGCTCTCGACGAAGAGGAGTGGGTGATCAACGGGACAAAACAGTTTATCACCAATGCTGGATTAAAACATAATAACCTGGTGATCATCGCCGCTGTGACAGGGGAGGGAACAGGTACGAGAAAGAGGATTTCGAACATTATCGTGCCCACCGGTGTCGGGGGATTTAATTTCGGTGAGAAGTATAAGAAGATGGGATGGAAGGCATCTGAGACCAGGGAGTTGATCTTTGACGATTGTAGGGTTCCAAAAGAGAACATCCTGGGCAATCCTGAAAGGGGATATAATCAATTCATGAT
>VGSD01000102.1 GCA_016875155.1 Deltaproteobacteria bacterium
GATCTTTTCGGGAGAGGCGATAGAGATCCGGATCGCATTATAATTGATCGGGTTCTTTCCTTTTTCGAAGAACGACAAATAATCTTCCAAGGGATTCCTCCTTTTACTTCACGGTTGGAAGGTGGTGAGTAGAGAGTGGTAAAAGGTTGTTCCACCCTCCACCTTCTATTTTCCACTCTCTATGAAATTTCTTCCCGCTTCTCCTCTAACAATTCCGTATCCAGACAGAGGCTCTGCAACTCCTTGACCAGAACATTGAATGACTCCGGAAGTCCGGCCTCCAGCGTATGCTCTCCTTTTACAATGGCTTCGTAGACACGGGTCCGTCCAGCCACATCATCCGATTTTACCGTCAGAAATTCCTGGAGCGAATGGGCCGCTCCATATGCTTCCAGAGCCCAAACCTCCATCTCTCCCAATCGTTGGCCTCCAAACTGGGCTTTTCCTCCGAGGGGCTGCTGGGTCACGAGTGAGTAGGGTCCGATGGAGCGGGCGTGGATCTTGTCGTCCACGAGGTGATGCAGTTTGAGCAGGTACATATAGCCTACGGTCACCTTATGGTGAAAGGGGTCACCTGTCCTTCCATCATAGAGGATGGTCTGTCCGCTCACGGGAAGCCCTGCTTTGGCCAGATGGTCCTTGATCTCTTCTTCCGAGGCCCCATCAAAAACAGGAACGGAGAGGTAGATCCCCTTGCCCAAACGTCTGGCCAGGTCCGCCACTTCTTCATCCGTTGCCTGTTCCAGATATTCGTTCACCTCTTTCGAGGAGTAGATCTCCTTGATCCTTCTCCGGAGAATTTTTGGGTTGTACTCCGCTTGCAAATACTCAGCGATCTTCCAGCCCAATCCTTTGGCTGCCCAGCCCAGGTGGGTCTCCAGGATCTGTCCCACATTCATTCGTGAAGGAACACCCAGAGGATTGAGGATGACGTCTACAGGCGTCCCATCTTCCAGGTAGGGCATATCTTCTTCAGGAAGGACGCGGGAAATGATCCCTTTGTTTCCATGGCGTCCGGACATCTTATCGCCGACCGATAATTTCCGTTTCATGGCGATATAGACCTTGACTGATTTAATCACGCCAGGGGCCAGCTCATCTCCTTTTTTCAATTTCGCCAGCTTGTCTGAGAAGACTCCCTTGACGACATTGACTTGAAGCTCGGCATGGTCGAGGAACTGGTGAACTTCAGGGATGACCCTCTTCCCTTCCACCACATCGATCTCCCTCAAGCGGTCAAAAGGAATGGCGAAGAGATGTTCCTCCTTGATCCGGTCTTTTGCCTCTAAAAAGACGCGATTCTTCTTCTCGTCTCCAATCCGATGGGCCGCTTTCTTATCGATCAGATACTTCCCGATCTTCCTTCGTGTGCTGTTCTGGATGATGCGTATCTCATCGGCCTGATTCTTGAGCAATCGAGATCGCTCCTGTTCTTCGATTGCCTTCATCCTTTCATCTTTCTCCTGACCCTTTCGGGAGAAGACCTTGGCATCGATCACAATCCCTTCAATCCCGTGTGGAACCTTCAGTGAGGTATCCCTTACATCCCCTGCCTTTTCACCGAAAATAGCACGCAGCAGTTTCTCCTCCGGCGAGAGTTGGGTTTCCCCTTTGGGTGTCACCTTCCCTACGAGGATGTCACCGGGTTTCACCTCTGCGCCGATCCGAACAATGCCGCTCTCATCCAGATCCTTGAGGGCTTCTTCCCCTACATTGGGGATGTCGCAGGTGATCTCCTCCTTTCCCAATTTGGTGTCCCGCGCCATACACTCCTGCTCTTCAATGTGGAGGGAGGTGTAGGTATCTTCTTTCAGCAGTCTTTCGCTCATGAGGATCGAATCCTCAAAATTGTATCCTCCCCAGGGCATAAAGGCGACAAGGACATTCTGGCCGAGAGCCAACTCTCCCATGTCCGTGGCTGGCCCATCCGCAATCACCTCTCCTTTTTTCACCCGCTCTCCAACATGGATGATCGGTCTCTGATTGATGCAGGTGTTCTGATTCGATCGCTTGTATTTGATCAGGGTATAGATATCCACCCCCGAATCACTCACATTCTTGCCGTCGCCATTCGCGCGGATGACGATCCGTGAGGCATCAACATCTTCCACGATCCCATCCCTTTTCGCGACGATGGCCACACCGGAGTCCCTTGCCACAATCCCTTCCATTCCGGTTCCGATCAAGGGGGCATCCGTTTTAAGAAGAGGAACGGCCTGTCTCTGCATGTTCGATCCCATGAGAGCCCGGTTGGCATCGTCATTCTCCAGGAAGGGAATGAGAGACGTGGCCACGCTTACCAACTGTTTCGGCGAGACGTCCATATAGCGAATATCTTCCGGTCTGATCATCACAAACTCTCCCCCTCTCCTGGCGGAGACCAGAGGAGCGGTAAATCGTCCATCGCGATCGAGGAGGGCATTGGCTTGGGCAATGGCAGGCTTCTGCCCATCGATCTCTTCCTCTTCGTCAAGGGCAAATAGATACCGGATATGGTTCGTCACCTTCCCATTGACGACCTCCCGGTAAGGCGTTTCAATAAAACCATAATCATTGACCTGGGCATAGGTGCTGAGAGAAGTGATCAGGCCGATGTTCGGGCCTTCTGGTGTCTCGATCGGGCAGATTCGTCCGTAATGAGTGGGATGGACGTCCCTTACTTCAAATCCTGCTCTTTCCCTCGTGAGTCCTCCCGGACCCAGTGCAGAAAGCCTCCGTTTATGTGTAATTTCTGAAAGTGGATTGGTTTGGTCCATAAACTGAGAGAGCTGACTGGAGCCGAAAAATTCTTTGATCACCGCGGAAAGCGGTTTGGAGTTGATGAGATCATGGGGCATCAACGTTTCGATGTCCTGCAGGCTCATCCGTTCTTTGATCGCTCTCTCAATCCTCACCAGTCCAATGTGATATTGATTCTCTAACAATTCGCCGACTGTCCTCACCCTCCGGTTTCCAAGATGATCAATATCATCAACCGAACCCTGGCCGTCCTTCAGGCGGATCAGGTATTTTACCACCTCCAAGACATCCTTTCTCCTCAGGGTGGTCTTCTCATTCTCAAAAATCTTTCGGATCCTCCCACGGACATCCTCGGTAATGGTCCCATCCTTCAGAGAAGGCATCATCCCGATCGGGTAGAGGATTTTGGAGGCGCGCTGAATCTCTTCGACCATCTCCGGAGTGGCAATGGCCTCGTCAAAATCGAGCCATCCGCTCATAATCTGGTCGATCAGTTCTTTGCCTCCCGCATAGGTGGCTCCTCCATCCAGGGCTTCCTTCTTCCATTTCTCGGTGATGACCAATATCCTGGGAGAAACCCCCTTCAAACCGAGCTTGTGGTTCAACTTCATCCGCCCCACTTTGGAAAGGTCATAGCGTTCCGGATTGAAGAAGAGGTTATGGAAGAGATTAATGGCTGTTTCAATCGTTGGTGGATCGCCCGGTCGAAGCCTTTTATAAATATCAATGAGCGCCCTCTCGGCCTCTTTCTCCATGATCGATTTCCCCGGATCCTCCCGGGATAATTTCTCTTTCTCTTCCTGACTCAGTTCGATCTTATCGATGTCCAGGGTGTCCCGTAACGAAGAGCTGACATTGATGTTGTCAATGAAAAGGATTTCAAACTCTTCGACCTTCCTCTCCTTCACCTGGTCAAGAAAGGCTTCGGTCACCTCCTCATTATACTCAGCGATCACCTCACCGGTTTTCGGATCCACCACATCCCTGGCCAAATACCTCCCCAACAATTCCTGCGGTTCAACCGGAATGGTGGTGATCTTCGTCATCTCCAGCCGTTTGTAGGACTCTTCGGTAATCCTGCGATGCTTCTTTAAGATCACTTTTTGAGTCTCAGGATCGAAAATATCGGTGGTCGCCTTCTGTCCGACGAGAACGTCTTTCGAGACCTCTTTGATGAACCTTCCTTTGCGGAAGAGAATCTTCTCCCTACGATAGAAGTAGTCCAGGAGTTCCTGCCCCGAATATTTCAGTGAACGAAGGAAGACCGTAACCGGAATCTTCCGCCGCCGGTCAATCCGGACATAGAGGAGGTCTTTCTGGTCAAATTCAAAATCGATCCACGACCCCCGATAAGGGATGATGCGCGCATAGTAGAGAATTTTCCCTCCCGAATGGGGTTTGGCCTGATCCTGGTCAAAGAAGACGCCTGGGGAACGGTGGAGTTGGCTGACGATGACTCGTTCTGTTCCGTTGATGATAAATGTGCCATTTTCGGTCATCAGGGGAATTTCACCGAAATAGACCTCTTGTTCCTTCACGGCCTTGATGCTCTTGGCCTTCGTCTCTTCATCCACATCCCAGACGACCAGGCGAACGGTCACCTTGATGGGAGCGGCATAGGTCATCCCCCTCAGGAGACATTCTTCCACATCATACTTAGGCTCGGTAAAGCGGTATGCGACGAATTCGAGGGAAGCAGTTTCATAAAAATCTTTAATCGGGAAGACCGTCTTAAAAACTCCCTGAAGCCCAATGGGTTCACGGTTTTCCGGTTCCACATCAGCTTGAAGAAATTTTTCGTAAGACCGCTTCTGGACGTCGATCAGGTTGGAAATCTCCAGGACCTCTCTGATCTTTGAAAAGTTCCTGCGATGCCTACGATAAACGGGAACGATGCTGGCCATATGGACTCCTTCCTCAAATAAAAAGTCCCCTCCCTTTCGGACTTCCTACCCTTTACTGACCTGTCCTCCCGGGAAGAGACAATGATGTCCTTCAACAAACAACCCTTTTTTGGAAACCCTGTTCCTAGTCATAGTAGTCTAGTCGCTGGTCGGTTAGTCAAATGACTATAAGACTACGAAACGATGAGACTATATGACAGCTGATAAAAACCACCTTTTTGTAAAATCCCTGAAAGCTTCTCTGCTCACTGCGGGGACTCACCCGATAAAGCCATTCCCGCCCAATTCAAATGGATCTTACAACTTATTTCACTTCAACTGTTCCGCCACCCTCTTCCAACTTCTTCTTCATGGTTGCCGCTTCTTCTTTGGTAACGCCTTCTTTCACGGGTTTCGGAACGCCTTCGACTAGATCCTTGGCCTCTTTTAACCCTAACCCAGTCAACTCTCGAACGACCTTGATGACTTGAATCTTCTTGTCGCCAAAACCGGTCAGGATTACATCAAACTCTGTCTTCTCCTCTTTGGGGGCGGCTTCCGCGCCTGCTCCTGCTCCGGCAGCCGGGAAAGCTGCCACAGCCATTGGGGCAGCGGCTTTTACTCCCAACTTCTCCTCCAGGACCTTCACCAGGTCCCGGGCTTCCAGCAAGGTGAGAGTGCTGATCTCTTCTGCAATTTTTTGAATATCCGCCATCGAAAAACCCTCCTATCTATGAATTAGATGATAGAAAGTTGAAGGTTGAGCTTCTTGTTCAGCCATACCATGAAGTGACCCTCTCAACTTTCGACATGCCACGTTCTACTCTCTGCTCTCCGATTTCGCCAGTTGATCTGCGCGGGCATCGATCACACCGACGATCTGTTGAAGACCGCTCTGAATCACTCCCGCGACCTCCTGTGCCGGTCCCTGTAACCCTCCCAGTATCTGCGCCAGCAGAACTTCGCGGGAAGGCATGGTGGCTAATGCTTTGATCTCGTCGGGCGGAGCAACCCGTCCCTGAATCAAGCCGATTTTTATCTCAAGGAGAGGCTGTGTTTTAACAAATTCCGTTATAATCTTTGCAAGAGAAATCGGATCATCATGAGAAATTGCGATCGCTGTGGGCCCTTTAAAATAATCGGTTATTTTTTCCAGATCCGTCCCTTTGGCCGCCAGCTTCATCATCGTATTTTTGACGACACGATAGGAGATCTTCTCATCTCTTAAACGCCGTCTCAAGGTGTTGATCTGCTCCACACTGAGGCCCCGGTAATGGGTCAGGATCGCGGCTTGGAATCCTTCCATCTTCTTTGAAAAATCGGCTACAACTTGTCTCTTCTCGCTTCGGTTCAATGAACTCCACCTCCTCGATGAGGTTGTCGTGTTTAGGCTTTTAACGCTCCCCGGGTCTGGCCTGGGTCAATTTTAATCCCCGGTCCCATGGTGGTAGACAGGGTAACGCTTCTTAAATAGATACCCTTGCTGGTGGGCGGTTTCGCGCGGTGAATCACCTCCAGAAGGGTTTTGATATTTTCTAACAGTCGATTCAATCCAAAGGAAACCTTGCCCACGGGGACATGTACGATTCCCGCCTTCTCCACTTTAAATTCGACCTTTCCAGCCTTGATCTCTTTGATGGCCTTCTCCAGGTCGAAGGTGACAGTGCCGACCTTCGGATTGGGCATCAGTCCGCGAGGACCTAATATTTTGCCCAATTTACTGACCAACCCCATAATGTCAGGAGTGGCAATGGCTTTGTCAAACTCCAGCCATCCCTTTGAAATCTTCTCGATGAGTTCTTCAGCTCCAACGATATCTGCGCCTGCGTCCAGCGCCTCTTTCTCTTTCTGACCCTTGGCAAAAACCAGTACCTTCACCTGTTTGCCAGTCCCATGAGGGAGAACCACCGTGCCTCTGACCATCTGGTCTGCTTTCTTGGGATCCACCCCGAGGCGGATCGCAACATCCACCCCTTCATCAAATTTGGCATAGGGCGTCTCCAGAAGAAGTTTCACCCCATCTTCTAGGTCAAACCTCTTATTTCGATCGACCTTACCTCTCGCCTCTACATATTTTTTCCCATGATTTGCCATCTTCTCTTCTCTCAAATAATCTCCAGACCCATGCTTCGTGCTGTTCCTTCAACGGTACGGATCGCCCCTTGCAGATCAACGGCATTGAGGTCTTTCAGCTTGATCTGGGCGATCTCCTTCACCTGATCTTTGGTCACTTTGCCCACTTTGTTCCGATTCGGTTCCCCTGATCCTTTGACAATCTTCGCGGCCCGCTTCAGCAGGACAGAGGCGGGCGGAGTCTTCGTGATAAAGGTGAAAGAACGATCCGAATAGATGGTGATTACGGCGGGAATGACCATTCCTTCCTGAGCCTGCGTTCGGGCATTGAAGGCCTTGCAAAACTCCATAATGTTCACCCCATGCTGCCCCAAGGCCGGTCCCACTGGAGGAGACGGGTTGGCCTGTCCCGCTTGAATCTGTAGTTTCACCATTCCCACAACTTTCTTTGCCATCGTCTATTCCTCACCTAACAAAAAATTGTTATTTGGAATTTTGCATTTCAATCATTCGAATTTGTTTCGAGTGTCGAATTTCGTGCTTCGAGTTTAATTTTTTTCCACCTGGATAAAATCCAATTCCACAGGTGTCGCCCTTCCAAAGATCGAAACCAGGACCTTCAGCTTTCGTTTTTCTGGTTTGACCTCTTCGATCGTCCCAATGAAGTTAACAAAGGGTCCGTCAATGACCCTTACACTATCGCCGACATTGAAAGAGATCTTTGGCTTTGCTTTCGAAACACCGTCCTTCATCTGGGCCAGGATGTCTTCAACCTCTCTCTCCGAAAGCGGGGCTGGTTTGGTGCTATCTCCAGCAAAACCAGTGATCTTCGGCGTATCTTTCACAATATGCCAGGTCTCTTCATTCAATTCCATCTGAACCAATAGATACCCCGGGAAGATCTTCCGTTTCGATTCTTTCTTCTTCCCTTTTGCCAGCTCCACTACAGTCTCTGTAGGAACGAGGATGGAAGAAAAAAATTGGTTTTTCCCGAGGTTCTTAATGCGTTCTTCTAAATTCTGTTTTGCCCTGTTCTCAAAACCCGAATAAGTATGAATGACATACCACTGAAGTGCCATAATCTTTATTATCTCCACCTCGCAGGGACAGGGGTGTTACGGAGCAAAATACGGTTTGACCTTATGAGCTTCCCGCCTTCTTCAATAACTCCCGGATGAGATTGGATAGGCCTGAATCAACAAGCCCCAAGAAGAGGGCAATGATGAAAACCGCGACGAGTACGACAGCTGTACCAGCAAGGGCATCTCTCCTCGAAGGCCAGGTGACCTTTTTTAACTCTGTCTTCACTTCTCTTAAAAATTGCTTTGCCCCTTCAAATTTTTCCTTGATAGAAAATTCCATCTTAATACTCTCTCTCAGGGGAACCACGAGCACCCCTTCATTTATCCCCTATCGGGTCATGAACTATCCGGTAGGTATGGCTTGCCGAATATTCATCTCTTTCATGGCAGGCCAGGAGGGATTCGAACCCCCATCACCCGGATTTGGAGTCCGGTGCTCTATCCGTTAGAGCTACTGGCCTCTCTTTCGTCAGTGGATAGTGGAATATAAACTGTGGATTTGAGATTTGAGTCCATTTAAACCTCTCCTTTCCACCTTTCTATTTTCCACTTTCTACCTACTTCGTCTCTTTGTGGACCGTATGTTTTCTACAGAACCGAC
>VGSD01000103.1 GCA_016875155.1 Deltaproteobacteria bacterium
ATAGATGAGTCCGAAGAGTCTGACCCACAACCTTGCGCCAAAGTCGTGAGTCCTCTCTGCTATGACCTTTCCATCTGAACCGGTGATGAGACTGTTATGGCAGGTCGCGCAGGTGGGCGTCTGGAAATCTTTTCCGATTTTCCATGGGACAGCAGTGAAATTCCATTTTGAATAGTTCGAGAAATAGATATTCCCATGCTTGCTCTCTTTGTAAACATTCCAGGCAGGCACATCGGGTTCGAGATGGCACTGGGCGCAGGTATAGGGCTTACGGGCCATCTCAATGGAGAATTGGTGCCTTGGATGACAGGAGGAACATGCGCCCATACTTCCGTCAGGATTGATCCTTCCCACACCCTGATTGGGCCAGTTGGTTAACCTGGGCACCTCGATTTCACCCACCGGCGTTTTAATTGTTTCCTTTCCTGCAACTTTAACCTCTGTTCCATGACAACTGAAGCACGTCTCCTGCCGGGTAAAATCGGACACCTCTTTTTGAATTACCTTACCGTCCTCAACAGCCTTTTTACTGATGATCGTTTCAACGAGCCCATGGTAAACAGGATTTTTTGTGAGGTTTCCAATGGCATGGGCCTTTTTGCTACCCGAGTATTGTTTTACCTCAACAGGATGGCATGTGGAGCAGTCGTTTGGAGAAACAATGACATTGATGTTGAAACCCATGTGGTCGAAGTTGTCCTTATGTTTCTCCGCATTCAAACCATGGCATTCGTAACAACCCACCACTACCTTTTCCAGGGATGCGGCTACTTTTTTAGCGGATATTCTTCTGGCCTTCTCCGGTTTTTTCATTGCGGAGGAGGGCAAGGTCTTTGAGTGGCGGCTCCTCAACCAGTCTTCAACGATTCCTGGAGTATAGATCTTATGGCAATCAAGACAGGCAGAGGTCTCCTGGCTGATGGGTGGTGGCGCTACTTTTTTAGCTGCTGGCTGGGCAAAAAGAAGAACTGGAATGAAGCAGAAAATGGCAAAAATTAAGATGGATCCCTTTTTCATAGTTCCCCCCTCTTCGTGAACCCTCATCTTAAGAGATTTCTGAAAAAGTCCAGAAATCTCTGTAATCAATTTTTGGAATCTCCGTAATCAGAGAGCAAAAAGCAGTTTTTCAGAGCTCTCTTCAAAAAATCTTGACATATCATGGAGACACGGATTAAGTTTAACAAAGGTTATTCGAAAATAAAAGATGAAAATTTCGGCAATCCTGTTGGGGGCTGGGGAGTCAAAACGAATGGGAAGGGATAAACTTCTCCTACCATGGGGAAAGAGAACAATACTCGAACATTGTCTTCAGGTTCTTCTTCGCACCAAAGTTAACGAAGTTATTGTTGTCCTCGGTCATCGGAAAGAAGAAATGGCGCATCGTTTGATCGGAAAAAGAGTTAAGGTCTTATTCAATCCTAACCCCGAGAAAGGGATGAGCAGTTCCATACAGAGGGGGCTTCGGGCTTTGGATCCCCAAAGTGCTGGTATCCTTATTGGGCTTGGAGATATGCCATCTCTCAAGTCACGGACGATTGATGCTATCCTCAGGGCTTTTCGAGAAGAGAAGGGGAACATCATTCTGCCCTCGTTTAGAGGCAGGCAAGGCCATCCAGTCCTCTTTCATCGAAAATACAAGGGAGAACTGCTAAAATTAAAAGGGGATACAGGGGGAAAATCGATCATTATGAAGCATCCCGAAGATGTTTTTGTGGTCCCAATTAAATCAGAGGGGGTTATTAGAGATATTGATACTTGGGTGGAATACAAAAAAGAGTTGAGGGTGAAGGGGTAGGGATTCAAAATGACGTCGAGTAAAAGATTATCCGAAATTATTATCTTAATCCGAGGGGCAGGGGAGATGGCCAGTGGTGTTGCCCACCGGCTTCACCAATCCCATTTCAAAATCTGCATGACTGAGGTTTCACATCCCCTTGCCGTGAGAAGGGAGGTCTCTTTCTGTGAGGCTGTTTACGATGGAAACAAGGGGGTGGAAGGGGTATCGGCAAAACTTATCTCCCAACCTGGAGAGATTGAGACGACATGGGAGAGCTGGGACATTCCTATCCTTATCGATCCTGAAGCTGAAAGTACAAGGAATTATTTAAAACCCGATGTTCTCATCGACGCGATTATGGCCAAAAAGAACCTGGGAACCAGGATCATAGACGCTCCTTTGGTGATTGGCCTTGGCCCTGGTTTTACCGCTGGGAAAGATGTCCACATTGTAATAGAGACAAACCGCGGTCATCATCTGGGCAAGATGATCCTAAAGGGCGAGGCAGAACCTGATACAGGAATCCCTGGCGAGATAGGGGGATATACAGCGGAGAGGCTTCTTCGGACGATGAAAAAAGGAATCTTCGATCCTCAAAGAACAATTGGGGAGAAGGTGACAAAAGGTTCTGTCGTTGCGGTGGTGAATGATTATCCTGTCATTGCCCAGGTGAGCGGAGTCGTGAGGGGACTTCTTCGCAAGGGAGTGGAGGTTAAAAAAGAGATGAAGGTCGGTGATATCGATCCAAGAGGTAAGAAAGAACTATGTTTCACTATTTCCGAGAAGGCAAGGGCAATTGGCGGAGGAGTGCTGGAAGCGATTTTGTATTGGTACAATCGATAAAAAAGGTCTATGGGTTAAGGTTACGAAGCCCGTATCGTTTATAAAAGTTTACGTTTACCGTTTTTTATTTCTTTTATACACGTAACCGTTACCGGTAGCCGAAACGGGCCTCGTTACCCTAACCAGTTGACGAAGCTCGAATATCCAGCATCCATATACGAGCCTCGATACGAGCGTCGACAACGATAAACGCCAATTTCATGAACCGTGAGCAACTAGGGAATATGAGCGGATCTTTATCAGAAGCATTAGGGCTCCAAAGAAGGGAGATGATCAGCCTGACCGGGGCAGGTGGAAAGACCACCCTGATGTTCAGGCTTGCCAAAGAATTGTCCCTTCAGGGGAAGAAGGTGATTACTACCACGACAACGAAGATATTGAAGCCCAATAAGGATGAAGGCCCTCATCTTTTTGTGTCGCAAGATGAGGGGAAGATCAAGGAATTTGTGAGTAGATGTCTCGACCAATACGGACACATCACTCTTGCAAAAGAAGATATCGGAGGAGGGAAGTTGAAAGGGATCTCTCAAGAATTTGCGGATATCCTCTGGAATTTATATGATATGGATGCTTTCATCATAGAGGCTGATGGGGCAGCGGGCATGCCTGTGAAAGCCCCGAGAGAGGGAGAGCCTGTGATCCCATTAAAGACAACCCTGGTGATGGCCCTTCTGGGACTGGATGGCGTGGGGAGGGAGTTGAATGATCAAAATGTCTTTCAGTCAAAACGGATTTCAAAATTGACAGGAATCTCCGAAGATGAGAAAATGACAACAGAGGGGATGGCTCTCCTAATGACCCATCGCGAAGGCCTTTTCAAGGGTGCGCCTGTTTCCTCTAGATGGGTTGCCTTTTTAAATAAGGTGGACGTTCCGGGTGGCATAGCCAAAGCAAAAGAGATAGCTCGAGATATCTTTGAGAAGAAAGATGTCAAAATAGAGAGGGTCGTTTTAGGGGAGTTAAAGAGCGAAACACCCGTGGTAGAAGTCATTTTTCCGTAAACTTGAGGACAGATTGGGGGAGGGAGATGAGATATCGGAAGATCGTTGGTGTGGGATTTCTGGTCTTTTTAGGGCTAATCTCTTTTGCCTTTGCAGAGAATTATTCTCTTCAATACTTTTTGGCCAAAGTGACTGCGAAACCGGATCCCCTCTCAAAAAAAGATAAAGTAGAATTACTGAACCAGATTGAACGGCTTTTGGAAAACGCCCTGGAAGCCCACGGTAAAGTGACTCATAACCTCCAGACGGGGGAGATTGATATCCGGTATCAGGAAGGTGATTTCTGGATTTCGAAACTGAAAGAGGACCTGAAATCGATCAATGCAGGGAAGGAGCAGGTGAAATTGCTGAAAGAGAAGCCAGGCCATCTTGTCGGGTCCGTCCGGCTCTATAAATCCATCAAAGACCTATCTGTCAATTTTAACGCCTACAATAATATTCCTTCTTTTTCCGCTTTTGTGGGCGATTTAGCTCCGGAATTGGAGCTATGGGCCGATCCAGTTTTTTTCCATCTCTACCTGCTTCCTCTTGCCCGTTTAAAGGATACAGAGAAGGGACCTCCTCAGAAGGAGAAGGCACCTGTACCGAAAGGGAAAAAACCTTGACCGATCTCAGTATTGACTCAATTGTGGATGAATATTAAAACGGCCCATTCTTCTTTCACCTCCATAGTCCTCGTTGCCATTCTTTCGCTGGCCTTCTATCTCCGTCTCCTCTTTTTCGGGCAAATCATTGATGCAGATGTAGGTAATATTGCTTACATGGGCTGGCGAATGGCTGAAGGAGAGGTCCTGATTGATCTCGAGGGTCCCGGTAAACCCCCGCTTTATTCCTTGCTTTATGCTATTTTCGTCTGGCTCTTCGGCCCTTCTGTGTTGGGGATAAAGATGTTCGGGGCGCTGTTTGTCCTTATGGCTGTCATTGCGATCTACTGGTTGGGAAATAAGGCCTACGGGAAAGGCGTTGGACTTCTGGCAGCATTGCTTTTTGGAGTCTTCTCATCAGGGCCCATGGTTGAAGGCGGGACGGTCAATCTTGAGACCCTCTTGCACCTTCCTTCTATCCTTGCCATCGGTTTTTTTATAAATGGTTCAACCACAGGCCGATTGAAATGGTACTTTTTTGCCGGAATTTGTGGAACAATGGCTGCACTTGTCAAGCAGGTAGGCGGGGTCATCTTCTTTGCATTTCTTTGCAGTGAGATTCATAGAGGATGGAGAATGAAACAATGGTTTCAACGTTACAGCATTCTGTGTGCAGGGGCTCTGGTACCCGTGATCGGCCTCCTCCTCTTCTTTACCTTCCATGGTTATACACCCCTCCAATTATATGATTCCATCTTGGGGAGCAATTTTCGCTATCTTCAGAGAGGATATGAATATAGAAACCTATTCGTCTATTTTTTATTGAGCGTTAAAGCCATTCTTCTCGAAAACAGTTTGCTTTGGATCGGAACCATTTTTTCAATCATTCTTATCGTTTTTCGAGTGATGCGCGGGAAAGTTGGAGCGATTGACCGGATACTTTTCTGGTGGGCCTTCTGGTCATTTGGGGTTTTGTGGATTTCCGGAACCTTCCTTGCTCACTATTTCCTTCAAATCATTGCACCATTCTCTCTGTTGGCCGCTTATGGGGTGTGGACAGCCTGGGATTTGGCAAAGACCTTTTCCCCCTTGATGAGATTTGTTGTCCGAGGGGCCTGGCTGGTTACCCTTTTGGTTACCATCATTCTCTTTATCAAAACAGACTATAAGTATTTCTTATCTTATAGCCCTGTCGAGCAAACGGTCTTTCAATATAAAGGTCTTGATGGCATTATTGACTATCACGGATATGGAACATTTGGCGTGGTCCAGCAGGAGATCGCCTTTTATATCCAGGGCCACACCAACCCTACAGATACAATTTATGTTTGGGGAGTCTCTCCCCAACTCTACTATTTAGCACAGAGGAGGGCTGCGACCCGATATCGAAATAATTTTAATATCAGTTCGAATGTAACGAATGACCCCGGCAAGGAACTACGGGCTTATGCTCCTGTAGTCATGGAGGAGATCAAAAAATCTCCTCCTACCTATATTGTTCAAATATTTCCTCTCGAAATGTTTCCAGAGCTCCGAGAATTTGTTCAGAATTATTATCAGATTGAAATAACTGTTGATGTCTCCGGAACCCCTTTCAGAATATATCTTTATCGGAGGCGGCTCTGATACCCGAGGCGGTTGAGTTGATGAATCCGTTTTACAAACGGTCCATAAAGATTTAAAATAATCGGCAAGAAGAGGGTTGAACTCTATGAAGGACATCTACACCGAAATAGTGAATGCGTTGGGAAAAAGAGAGCGGTTGGCATTGGCCACCATTATCAACCGTGTGGGTTCCGCTCCGAGGGAAGCGGGTGCGAAATACCTGGTTAAAAAGGATGGAACCACAATCGGCTCAATCGGAGGGGGATGTGTCGAGGCTGACGTATGGCAGCAAGCCCAAAAGGCCATGGAGAAAGGCGAAGGAAACATCCTCCATTTTAACTTGACCTCTGAGCAATTGGCAGAAGGAGGACTCATCTGTGGTGGAAATATTGATATCTTTCTGGAACCTCTCGGGGAGGACTCCTTAAATATCTATCGAGAGATAAATCACCTCAGGCAGCAGGGAGGTTCGGGTCTTCTTGCTACCGTGATTTCGGTAGATGGTGTATATCCCAGGAGGGAAGGGATTAAGGTGTTCATCAAAGCCTCTGGGAAAAAGGCAGGTTCCCTTTTTATGGGAGAGATGCTGGAGGAGAGGATATTCAAAGAGTTAGAGAGGCTGTTAAAGACTAATAAGATAGAAGTGATGACCATCCGCTCCAAAGAGACAACCCAGCCATGGAAGAATGTGGAGATTTTGCTGGAACCTATTGTTTCTGAACCAACGGTCTATATCTTTGGTGCAGGTCATATATCTCAGCAACTTGTTCCTCTGCTCAAAAAGGTCCATTTCAGAGTGTTTGTCATTGATGACAGAGAGATGTTTGCAAATAGGGAACGATTTCCAGAGGCTGATGAGATCATTGTTACCGAATTTGGGAAAGCTCTAGAACAGCTCATTATCGACCAATCCAGCTTTATCGTCATTGTCACCCGGGGACATCTCTATGATGGACTCGTTTTAAGCAAGGCAGTAGGCACAGGCGCCCGTTACATTGGCATGATCGGCTCAAAGAAAAAGATTCACACCCTTTACAAAAATTTGTTAGCAAAGGGGGTTTCAAAGGGGGTACTTGACAGGGTCCATGCGCCCATCGGGCTCGATATTGGCTCAGAAACACCCGAAGAGATTGCCGTAAGTATCGTCGCTCAATTAATTAAGACGAGAAGGGGTAAGTTGGCATAAATATTGCTCTTTATTAAAAAAATTATAAAAAACCTTGACAAAATGGGGGTTTTTGGGCAAAATTGTTCAAAAATCAACCAGTTAAGGACAAAAATTACTCAAAAAAGGAGGAGTTAAGATGTTTAAAAACCAGAAAGGCTTTACATTAATCGAACTTGTCATCATCATTGTCATTATTGGAATTCTGGCGGCAGTGGCCATTCCAAGATACATTGATTTAACCCAGGATGCGGCTAATGCCACTGCAAGAGGTGTTTTAGCTGGTTTAAGAAGCGCAAATTCGATTGTCTTTGCCGATCGTCTGCTTAAAGGGTCGGTTGCTTCCTATACAATGGACCTGATTATTACCAATGCAAATATTCAAGGGGTAACCTATGCCTATGATGCGACCAATGTAACGGTAACAGCAGGCGGATATACCTATCTCTTTACTCTTGCGCCGACCGTACTCCAGGCGCCCACGACTTACGGGACATTTCAGGCTGCAACAGGTACGTGGTAAGGAAGATACATTAAATTGAAAAAGGGGGAGGAGATGATGAAAAACCAGAAGGGTTTTACATTGATTGAACTCATCATTATCATCGTCATCGTCGGCATCTTGGCGGCTGTGGCCATCCCGAGGTATATTGATTTAACTCAGGATGCGGCCAATGGGACCGCAAGAGGGGTTTTGGGGGGGTTGAGAAGTGCAAATGCGATTATGTTCGCTGATCGCCTGGTCAAAGGCAATATAGCAACCTATCAGATGACAGACATTGTTAATAATGCCGGTCTTCAGGGCGTTACCTGGGCAATCGATGCCACAAACATGACATTAACCGTTGGCGGCTATACCTACCTCTTTACCCTTGCTCCGACAATACTCCAGGCACCAACCACTGTCGGGACATATGCCGCAGCCACAGCAACATGGTGAGAGGTGGTCATATTCCTTTGTGACCAACCAGATAAAAAAGGTTATCCTATGGGTCAGAAAAGCCGATTTTTTGGCTGTTTTGACCCTTTTTGTTTCCTCCCTTCTCTTCTTTTATGACCTCTTCGGAGAGAGATATCTTCTTACTGAGAGGGACCTTGCCCCCTACTTTATTCCTCCAAGATTTTTCTGGGTGGAGAGCCTGAAACGGTTGGATTTTCCCTTATGGAACCCCTACCAGTTCTCGGGCCACCCTTTTTTTGCTAATCCCCAGAATGCCGTCCTCTATCCACTCAATGGTCTCTTCTTTCTATTTCCATTCGATATTGCCTTCAATTCCATCATCCTTCTTCACTTCTTTTTAGCCGGGTTGTTTACCTATCTCTTGATGAGAGACCTGAAGGT
>VGSD01000104.1 GCA_016875155.1 Deltaproteobacteria bacterium
AGGACCACTGCCGGGCGATGACCTTCACCTTCATTGCATCCTCTGGAATCTTCCTCAGAGATTGAAACCCTTTTAATCCATAGAAGAACATCGATAAGACAAGAAGGGTTGGAACAATGGTCCAGACAATTTCCAGCCAGGTATTTCCTTCGATGTTTTCGGGTTGGGGATTTCGCTTCCGGTGGTATCGGATGACGAAATAGACCATCAAAAAGGTGATGAGAACCAGCAGGAAAACGGAAATGGCAGCAATATAGAGAAACACATTCTCTACAATTCTACCGGAAATGTTGATCGAGTCTGGAGCCATCTCTTCGCCGCCTTATCGAAATGCCACATCAAAAAAAGTTAAACCAATGAAGAGAGCAAAAAGGATCATGATACCCGGGATCATCCATTTAAAAAGCCCGATGCCTTTCTCATAGTTCAGGTGCATGAAATAACTTAAAACCAGACCCGCTTTGATTGCTGCAATGGCAAGGGCGACGGCAATGCTCCATCGTCCCAGATTTCTCCCAGCGACAGAGACCGTAATGCCTGTGAGGATGATTAACCCCACCCAAACCGCCCAATAGGTCCTGTGATTGGCAATAGAAGATCCCTCTTTATTCTCCATCCAATCTCCCATCCCTCTTCTATGTAATCAGATAAAACAACGGAAATAAGAAGATCCAGATGATATCCACCAGATGCCAGTACAACCCGGAATTTTCTAAGGGAACAATGTTTTCCCTGTTTACTTTCTGTTTTGCAATGAGAATCCCCATGACAAAGAGCACCCCAAGGCCAACCAGGAGATGAAGTGCATGCAATCCGGTCATCGAATAGTAGAGGCCATAGAAGAGAATCTCTCCCTGATCCCGTTCCAGAAGTCTCGAAGAATCAGGAAAAATCTGACGCGAAATCTTCCCTGCCCATTCGAAGTACTTAATGAGAAGAAAGAGAAACCCAAAAAAAAGGGTGGATAGAAGAAACATCAGGGAGGAAAGCCGGTCTTCCTTTCTAAGGTAAAGGATCGAGAGGGCCATGGTCAGGCTGCTCGTAATCAGGATGAGCGTATTGATCGTCCCAAGGGGCCGGCTCAGTTCCTCCGCAGCAAGATGGAAGGCAGAGGGGTGTTTGAATCGATAGACCGCATAGAGGATGAAGAGCCCCCCAAAGAGAAGGATCTCCGAAAGGATGAACAACCACATCCCTGCCTTGGAGCCAATGGAATGTCGATTCTCATGAACGTCCATATTCATATGGCCCTCTGGTCACTGTGGGGATCTTCTCAAAATTCTCTCGGATGGGCGGGGATGAAATCTGCCATTCAAGCGTAGCCCCTCCCCAGGGATTATCTCCAACCCTCTTGCCTTTAAAAATCGAATAGAAGAGGTTCACAAACATCAGAATCAATCCTGCAATAAGAATCCAGGACCCGATCGTGGAGATCAATTGAAGCGTATGAAACGGTGCCAGATAATCATAATATCTCCTCGGCATTCCCTCCCATCCTAACATGAGCATCGGGAAATAGAGCGTGTTAAACCCCACAAAGATCACAGCCCAGGCCAGATAGGAGAGACTCTTCCGATACATTCGTCCAACCATCTTTGGAAGCCAGTAATGGAGGGCGCCGAAAATCGCAAAACCCGTTCCTCCAAAAATGACATAATGAAAATGTCCCACGATCCAGTAGGTATCATGGAGATGAACATCAAGGGCCAGCGCTCCCTGAAAGAGACCGGTGAGGCCACCAATGGAAAAAAGAAAAATGAAGGTGAGACTAAAGAGCAATGGCGGCTCCACCTCGATCGAGCCTTTATACAAGGTCGCCACCCAATTAAAAACTTTAATAGCGCTTGGCACAGCCACTAAAAAGGTCAAAAAAGAGAAGATCAAACTGGCGAGATCGCTCTGGCCGCTGACAAACATGTGATGTCCCCACACCAGGGATCCCACACTGGCAATGGCGAGGCTTGAGAAAGCAATGGCCTTATACCCAAAGATCGTCCTCCTGGCAAAAACCGGAAGGATCTCGGAAATCACGCCCATGGCCGGAAGAATCATGATATAGACTGCCGGGTGCGAGTAGATCCAGAAGAGATGCTGGTAGAGGATAGGGTCTCCCCCTTTGGCAGGGTCAAAAACCCCCACGCCCACCAATCTTTCGAGCAGGGTCAGCAGAAGGGTAATCCCCACCACAGGCGTGACAAGGATCTGGACCCATGCCGTGGCATAGAGACTCCAGACAAAGAGAGGTAACCGGAACCAAGTCATTCCCGGCGCCCTGTGCCAGTGGACAGTTGTGACAAAGTTGATCCCTGTAAGAATGGAAGAAAAGCCAAGAATAAATACAGCAAAGACAGCCAGCGGAACATTGACTGTGGTGCGAAGGCTATAGGGGACATAAAACGTCCAGCCCGTGTCAATCGGCCCTCCGCCTGTGAATAGAGAGAGAAGAGCCAAGATGGCGCCTATCATATAGATCCACCAGGAGAGGAGATTGATTCGTGGGAAAGCCACATCCCTTGCGCCGATCTGGATGGGCAGGAAGAAATTCCCGAAAATGGCAGGGATTCCTGGTATGACAAAGAGAAAGATCATGATGACGCCGTGTAGTGTGAAGAGGGCGTTATAGGTCTGGGGTTTCATAAGGGTGGGACCAGGAGCCATCAATTCCAACCGCATTAGAAACCCGAGGGAGACTCCGGTCAAGAAAAAAAAGAGGATGGATAGAAGGTAGAGGATCCCTATCCTTTTATGATCGGTTGAAAAGATCCATCCGAACACCCCACCAAATCGTTCGGAAGATTTGTAAAAAGATACCGCCGGCTGAACCTCTCCTATTATTTTTTCCGTCATTCTGATGACCTCTCCTCAGGGTGACGTCTCCTGCTTTTTAAAACAAGGAAGAGAATAAATGCAAAACCACATATGAACGTGACGATCCCGGTCACCTTCAACGTATTGAACACATACTTTCTCCCTTTCGGATCATAACTGAAACAGAACCGTAAAACCTTGCTGATGGTCGGCCCCACCCTTCCCTCGGAGGCTTCTAAAATTGCCATCTTCAAATCAAAAGGGAGAAATTCCATCCCATAGAGATAGCGGGTAATCTTTCCATTGGGAGAGAGAACGATCAAGGCCACTGGATGCTGGAAGGCCTTCCCTTCCCTTTTGAAGCGAAAACCTACTGAGTCAGCCAGTTTCTGAATATTCTCCTGATCGCCCGTCAAAAAACTCCATGCATCCTCTGGAAATGGTTTTTCAATCATACTGAGGTAGAGCTTCTTCTTTTCTCGGGCAAGTTCAGGCTTCTCGGTTTCATCAAAACTGACAGCGACCACTCCGTATTCTTTCCCGGGTTCTGCAAGTAATTGGGTAAGGGTTCCAGCCAGATTATGTAATAAGAAACTGCAGACATCAGGACAGGAATAATAGACCAGGGCGAGGATGGTGGGATGTCCGATCAGTTTCTTCAACGGGACGGGATGATCCGTCTCGTCTCTAAAGGTTAAATCAAGTGGAATGACTTGCCCCAGTTTTTCATCGATTCCGATGCCCTTCTCTTCTTTGGGGTGATCCACATGGGAATAAAGAGTCGGTTGAGGAAAGAGGAGAGAGAATAAAAATAGCAAACCTAAAAACAGGGAGATTCTAAAATGGTGGGAACCTCTCTTAAAAAATCCTGAATAAGCCCTGAGAACGATTTTCATCTATCGTCCTGTCCAATCACGTTAATTGGCTGTTGCCCAAATCATCTGTTCACCCTTCGAGAGCCTCAGGGCGAACGGTGATTTATTGAAATTGTATAACTTTTCCGATCATACTGAGCTTGTCGAAGTATGAAATAGATTTGGGCAACAGCTCATTAATGCCCGGCTCCTATCTTTGAAAACTTCTCCACATTAAAACCCATTTCCTCGGCAAGTATAATCAGGTTCGAAGGGAAGGGTTTCTGAACCCCTTCCCCCCACCAGGATTCCTCAAGCGACTTCAAACATTCATCCAATATCCCATCCATCATATCCTGGGCTTCCCCTTTGTAAAGATCAATCCCCCACTGATCGGTTTTATCGTGAAGGGTGATCATCTCCTCAATCTCTCTCTCCTGTCGTGTAACATCCACACCGATTGCCTTCTTCAGTGCTTGCATCTTGCCATTCAATATTCTCTTTAGGATCAGAGAGGGTTCGAGTCGGTTGAGTTGGAACCCGAAACGTTTTGCTTCAAAAAATATCTTATCGATCTCTCCCTTTTTGATAACTTTTTCAAAATCTCTTTCCAGGTCCTCAAGCGCACGTATGAGTCGATTGCGTAGTGTAACCTCGGCAGCAATACGTATCTCATGAGGAATCTCCAGACCTTCTCTGATGAAGATCTCGATTTTCTGTTTGGTTCGATCATAGAGCTCGGAATAAATCCCTCGATACTCATTCTGTTCACTCTCAATAAGCTTCTGAAAGAGCGCTTGCCTCTCCTCGTTAAAGGTGTCCCCGACGGTGAAACTTCGATCTCCAAGAAGTGAATTCAGGGCCTGTGATATTGCCTCTTCTCCCTTATTCACAGCCTCGAACGTTCTTTCCCTTAGAGTATTAAAGTTGATCTGGGCATTACATTCTGAAACCCATGTCCGGCAGATATCTTTCTCAGAAGTGATCAACCCGAAGACAAACTCCCTTGGTTCCGGAATGATCTCGGAAGTTACTTTTACCTGGCCTAAGATGAAGGGGTGATCGTCTCTCTCTCTTCTTTCGTAATTCTCCTTTTCTACTCGATAAGAGAAAATCCTTTTTTCTCTCTCTTCCTTGTCAAACAGGGAGGTGATCGCAAAATGGTTTACCACCTTCTCCAGGTCGATCCTCTTCGGCTTCACCAACCGTTCATAGATCTGGAGGCCATCGCCCATTTCAGGACGGTTGCTTCGGCTTGAAGATAGAACCTGAAGGAATCTTTTTTCAATCTTCTGATCTGAACATTCATCGCCGAGTTGAATCGCCCTCCCCGCATGCTCAAGGATGAGGATCGTCTCCAGACCTGCCAGGTCGGCGAAAAACCATCCGCAACTCGTAAACATCCTGAGGCTGTGCCTCTCCATCTCCATCAATTTGAGCCCCTTGATCCTTCCTTTTTCATCAATGCCCTGACGGCCATAACGCTCGAAGAATTTGGAAATGCTTCCAGGAGACCGATCCATCATCACAGCGATATAACCATTCCTTGCCTCCCAGGGATCATGAAAGATTTTCTCCCCTTCTTTCTCGAAGAGAATACTGAGCTCATCTCTCAGAAGATTGAGTGCTTCTCTTAATGGTTTTCTCCATTTCTGATTCCATCCGATCTGGCCACCAGTACTGCAACCGCAATCCTCTTTCCATCGCCCAACGCCGTGGTTGCAGCTCCATGCGCTTCCTTCTCCCTTGGGCCCTTCATCGATCTCCACTTCATCAACCGGAGGAAACTTCTTCAGGAAGGCCCCGTAATTGAGGACCTCAAACCCCTGGCCGGAGAGACCTTTGCTTAAGGCATAGGCCAGAGCCATCTCGCCAAATTTTTTATGATGTCCATAGGTTTCGCCATCGGTTGAGACATGGATGAGCTGAGACCTTTTCTTCGTAGGTTGATAAGCCTGGGCGAACCGTTGACAGAAATGATTCCCGTCTTTCAGAAGCTCTCCGAAGGCGATCTCTTTGGAAATCACCCCATCATAGAAGAAGACGTCAATCGATTGATCCTCTATCCTCTTCCCCGATGAATCTTTGAGGAAACAGTGATAGGGCTGAGTCGTATCCACCCTTCCCCGAGAAACATCCGTCCACTTCCTGCTCCCGAAAGGTCTCACCCTCAACGCCTGAAAAGGGCTCAGGATGAGATAGCGCATACCACATTGGATCAATGTCTTCAGAGTAGGATAATTGACCGCTGTCTCGGGGAGCCACATCGCCTCAGGTTTGTGATGAAAGTGTCTTTCGAAGTCCGCTATCCCCCACCGAACCTCTGTCTCCTGATCCCTCTCATTGGCCAGAGGCATGATCAAATGGTCATAGACTTGAGCGATGGCATTGCCGTGACCCAATCGCCTGAGGCTCTCCCGGTCCGCTTCAAGGATTTTCTGATAGATGGCCGGCCTCTCCCTCTCAATCCAGGAGAGGAGTGTGGAACCGAAATTAAAACTGAGATAGGAGTAGTTGTTGACGATATCGAGGATCTTTCCCTGACCATCAACGATCCGCGCGTAACCATTGGGCCGGTAACATTCTAAGGTGATCCGCTCATTCCAATCATGAAAAGGATGAGCGCTCTCCTCACGCTCAATGGCCTCCAGCCACGGGTTCTCCCTCGGGGGCTGATAAAAATGTCCATGGATGGCGACAAATGCGTCTTTCATTTTTTACCTGAAAATCTGTTATTTAGCCTGCTACTTATTATCTTATATGAGGCCTGCAATTTCAAAACATTTTTTTCAGTGCCATCTTACGAGAAAATTTGAATTTTCTGATATTTTCTGGTAGGATTTCTTCAACTCCATTGGAGGATCAAACGTTATGAATCAATCAATCTGGAAGTTCTGTAAGAAGAGGCGAGAAAATGAGCGATCCTATCAGAGTACAATCCAATAGTCCTGCGTCTGCCTCTTACGAGCGTAAAAAACGATTGAAATCCCCTTCCCAGTTTAACAATCGTCGTCTAATCGGACGCGCAAGTGATCGCCGTGATAAAATGATTGCCTTTGGGTATTATGGTGGGAAATTTTCCCATTTAGATTTTCTTCTGCCGTTACTGCCTAATACATTCACACATTTCTGTGAGCCCTTTGGCGGCTCTGCAGCTATCCTAATTAACCGACCCCCAGCGCCTGTTGAAACTTACAACGATTTGGATTCTGAAGTTGTTAATTTCTTCCGGTGTTTACGCGATTATGGTGATGAACTTATCCGCCTTATCAGTTTAACCCCATTCTCTCGCGAAGAACTTGTGAAAGCCTGTCGCCCTGAGCCTAATCTTTCGGCAATCGAACGTGCCCGCCGCTTTTTTGTCAGGGCGCGCCAGACACGAACAGGATTAGCTCAAACAAGCTCGGAAGGCCGCTGGGCACATTGTGTCCTAACCTCACGTGCTGGCATGGCGGGAGCTGTTTCACGTTGGTTGGGCAGCGTAGAAGGTCTACCCCAGATCGTCCAGCGTTTACAGCGTGTACAGATCGAGAATGCACCTGCGATAGAAGTCATCCGCCGTTATGATTCTATGGAAACACTTTTTTATTGTGATCCCCCCTATCCTCACGAAGCGCGTGGTGATAATAAAGCCTATGGCTTTGAAATGGCGGACTGTGACCATGAAGAACTTGCAGAACTTCTTCGATCTGTAAAGGGGGCTGTAGCAGTATCGGGGTATCGCTGTCCTTTGATGGATCGTCTCTATGGTGACTGGATTAGAGTAGATGCAAATACTCGCCTCTGCAATTCTTCGAAGGGTGAACGTACAGAATCAGTTTGGGTAAACTACGATCCAGAATCTTTATCTCGACACACTACTTATGCTCCATTCGATACGAACCTCTATCTTTTTGAGCGACCTGCTCATTACTATAAGAGAAAATATGGCAAAAAAAGGAAATAGTTCAGAAACCCTTGACCTGAAGCAGGCCAAGGAGTTGCTTGAGAGGTATTGGCAAGCTATCGTGGCTGAAGCCAGTGCAAAGCCAGATATTGAATACATTGATGATAGTACTTTGCATCAGGCCATTTGTTCTTCAGTTAACCACAGACAAGTCACCTACCGTTTTTGCCTCCCCATTCAAGTTCTTGGGAAATTAACCAATCCAACACTTGATTGCCTCCGTCTCCAAAAGAAGAAGGGGGATCCAGACGATGTTTCTGGGTGGGATGCAAGGAGTCTGGGGAGTAAAGTGGTAGCGCCTTTCAATCAAAGGGAAGAAAACGTTCTCGGCACATCGAATGATCCTTATGTAGGCAACCCGATGCGGATTCCTCGTATGGTATATAATGACCCCAGTAAGAAGGACGTAAAAGGATGGAACACACTTATTGACGTTCTGGAACAAGTGGAATCCCGGAATAACCCAGATTTTACTGAGTTGGTTTTTCTTCAGGTATTGCTTGAAATATTCAGGCGGCAGAAGTCTCTTCGCTTTACCTATCCATTACCACTGAGAATTAGTCTGGAGAACACTTTTTTCCTTGCTCACCGATTTTTAGAACAGAAATCCGGAGGAGATCGAGGACTGGCTCTTTGTGGCGCTCTTTTTGACGCTATAGGAATGCACTTTGGGCTTTATTCGAAGGTTGAGCGGGCACGAATTAA
>VGSD01000105.1 GCA_016875155.1 Deltaproteobacteria bacterium
TCCCTTGGGATTTTCTCCACTATCCTGGGAAACATTCTTCCCGGATATGGAACGATCTATCTCTCCCAGGAGGCGAAATTTCTTGCACCTGTAAGAATTGGAGATACCATCATGGCCAAGGTGGAAGTTGTTGAACTTCTACCCGAAAAGAACCGGGTAAAATTCAGAACGACCTGTACCAACCAGGATAGGAAATTAGTGGTGGACGGAATGGCCTGGGCCATGCCTCCACGAAAGGAGTAAAGAATGGAGTTTCTCATCAACTTTTCTAATATAAAGAAGATTGGAGTCATTGGATCAGGAATCATGGGACATGGCATTGGCCAGACTTTCGCCCTTGCTGGATACGAGGTCATCTTAAACGACATCAGCGATGCTTTATTGGAGAAAGCCCTCCAGCGCATCCACTCGACCCTTGACACCTTCATTGAATTTGGAATCACAACGCCCGAGGCAGCGCAAGATGCTTTGGGAAGGATCAACACGAACAAGGACTTAAAAACTACTGCCGAAGGATCTGACTTCGTTGTCGAGGCTCTTCCAGAGGTGATGGAATTAAAAAAAAGTGTCTTCAAGGAATTGGACAGGTACTGCCCACCCCATACGATCATTGCCAGCAACACTTCCGGTTTGAGTTTGACTCAGATCACTTCTGAAATTAAACGCCAGGATCGGACAGTCATTGCCCATTGGTGGAACCCTCCTCACATTATTCCTGTGGTGGAAGTGGTCAAAGGTCGATTTACTTCTGACCAGACGTTCGATCTGGTCTGTCAGCTTTTAAAAATAATCGGAAAGAAACCCGTTAGGATATTGAAAGAAGTTCCGGGTATTCTTGGAAACCGCCTTCAGTTTGCCCTTTATCGAGAGGCCTTGGCCTGTCTCAAGGAAGGAGTGGCATCAGCAGAGGATATCGATTTAGCTGTTAAGGGGACATTCGGTTTCCGCCTGCCCACGATCGGCCCCTTGGAGACGAGTGACTTCGGAGGCTTGGATACCTATCTCAATATTGCTGAATATCTGTTTAAAGAGATAGACCGATCCACGGAGCCCCCTGAAATACTGAGGGAAAAAGTAGCCCAAGGGAAGCTTGGCGTAAAAACAGGAGAGGGGTTTTTCCCCTATCCTTCTGAAAAAGTTGAAGAGAAGATTAAAGAACGGGACCTCCAATTTCTTAGACGCTTGAAATGCCTCAATTCGAATTGACAAATTGATCAGGATTGATTTATAGATTCCTCAAATTGAATGAGGGGGAGAGCGATGCCAGGAAAGGTGATAGAGATTCTTGAGGAAGGTTCCGGTCAGATATTCTCCAAGATCACCCCCAATGAGTTTCGGGAGCACATGAGAGAGAAGGTGAAGAATGCCTGGCAGGATAAAAGGACGGATATCCAAAAAGCCATTCAGAAATTTGTGCATGATGGAGACTACCTGACGATGGGAGGGGTCAGTTTTGTCAGGCTCTCGATGGCTGCCGTGCATGAAATGATACGCCAGAAGAAGAGGAATCTCAATCTTGCCGCAGGAACCCGGACCTACGATTTTAATCTGATGTTAGATGCTGGATGTGTGAAAAATATCGATTGCGGTTATATCACGGGAATGGAGATTTTTGGAATTCCCTATAGGACCCGGAAAAATGCTGAAAAGATGATTTCAAGCGGTGAGATGGGGATCTCCGAATATGACAATGCCAGCATGGCCTGGCGCCACAAGGCCGCCGCCATGGGCATTCCCTTTCTTCCCATTCGAAACATGATGGGGGCGGACGGGTTCAAGCACAGTGCAGCTAAAAAGATCCGCTGCCCCTTTACAGACGAAGAATTAATCCTCGTACCAGCCATCTATGCCGATGTCTGTATCATCCATGTCCATCGATGCGATATCTATGGAAATGCCCAGATTGAAGGGGCGTTGAACGAGGATATCGGGAAATCAAAATCGGCAAAGCGATTGATCATTACAACAGAAAATATCATTGATACGGATGAGATCCGCCTTGCCCCGGACAGGACCCTGATCCCCTGTTTTTATGTGGATGCCGTTGTCCACATCCCCTATGGGACACACCCGACGAATATGCCCGGAATGTATTATGTGGATATTGACCATATGAAGGAGTACGTGGCATCCGCAAGAGATCAATCCTCTCTTGAGGAATATTATGATAAATACATCTTTGGTGTTAAGGATTTCGGAGAATATCTCGAGAAGGTCGGCGGAAAGGAAAAGCTCCGCTATCTGGAAGATCTCGAACACCTAAGGGTGAGATGAACCGCATGAAAGGTTTATGATGAGGAAGAGAGATTACAATATTATCGAATTGATGGCCATCATCGCAGCGCGGGAGATCGAGGATCATGCCGTCATTTACATCGGCACGGGTATTCCGATGCTGGCCGCCAGTTTAGCCCAGCATATGCACGCCCCCAACATCGTCCCGGTCTTTGAGGCGGGAGGAGTGGCCCCTCAGATGCCCACCCTGCCGACTTCCGTGGGTTGCTCGCGGACTACCTACCGAGCGATTCGAACCTGCGACATGCCGGAGATATTCGAAATGGCCCAGTTGGGCATCGCCCATTATGCATTCCTTGGGGGTGCCCAGGTGGATCAATACGGGAACATTAACTCAACGGTGAAGGGACGATATGAGGCGCCATCGGTGCGTTGGCCTGGCAGTGGAGGGGCCAATGCTTTTGGATCACTCTGCTGGCGGACCATGATCATCATAAACCATGAAAAAAGGAGATTTGTCGAGAGGGTAGAATTCATCACCACTCCAGGTTATATCAATGGGCCAGGAGCGAGAGAAAAAGCAGGGCTTCCTCCGGGAACCGGGCCTTATCGAGTTTTTACCGATAAAGCATTGCTCGACTTTGAAGAAAAGACAAAGAGAATGAGATTGATCGGACTCCTTCCAGGAATAACTCTGAACGAGGTCATTGAGAACACCGGATTTGAGCTTTTAATTAAAGAAGATTTTAAACAGCTCCCTTTGCCAACGGACGAGGAATTAAAGACCCTCCGTGAAAAAGTCGACCCTTTTCGTATCGTTTTAAGCCGCGGGGATAAAAATAGTCAGGGAGAGAATTGAGGTGAGATCAGAAGCGAAAGGGGGGCTTAGACTGAGCTGTAATTCCGCTGATAATTCATGGATGAAACGTTCTTGGCAATGTCCTGTAAGAAGACAAATTACTTCTTGTTTATTAATTCAGTATTAACTTCCCCTTTAAACACTTCTTGAAGAGTTTCCTGTAGAGTTTGAAAATCTTCCTTTTTCTCAAACTCAATAACCAGCTCTTGATCATCCAGAACCTTTAACCTCCCATACTGCCTTACTACTCCGATGACCTGATCCGGATCAACCGTCACCCAACCCTTCATTCTTCGAACCAACTCCTCCCCATTGAAGGAACGCTCAATCTGAAGATCCACCCTCCTCTGCTTTGCCTCCCATCCAATAATCGCCGGCTGGACAATTGTTGGTGTAACCGGGTCATGCATGGCCGCACACCGAAACCATAATTTGGCACGTATCATCTGTAATCCTCTCCTTTAAAGGCTCTAAAGATTCCCACGTTTGACGGCTTTCTCAAATAGTTATGTTTGGGCGTCGTCTTATCCATGGCCGGGCTGATTCAAGTTGCCCTGCCAGTCGAAAAAGCGTAGCTTCGTCCCCGAACCGTCCGATAAAATGGACACCCACCGGAAGCTCCTCACCGTTCCAGTAAAGAGGAACAGACATGGCGGGCAGACCAGCGGCGTTGCAGATGGGTGTGAAGGGAACGAAAGCCTCCGCACGTCGAATACCCTGCAGAGGTTTCTCCGGAGGGGAATGGAAAGTTCCCAGGACCACCGGAGGCTCCGTTAGCGTGGGGGTTAGCCAGACATCAACCTTCTGAAAAAAACGGGCGATATCTCTGGCGACACGCTGAAGAAATGTCAGAGAAAGCAAATAAGATGAAGCGCTTTGTTGACGCCCCATCTCATAAAGAGCCCAGGTGAGCGGTTCAAACTGCTCTGGCTTCGGACTCCTGCTTGTAGCAAGTCCCAGCGCATTGATGATCCAGGCGCATCCGGCCGACCAGATCACCATAAAAGCTTGTCTCACCAACTCTCCATTGATCTCCGGAGAAGTCTCCAATAACTCATGCCCAAGGTTTGAACATAGGCTGACCGCATCCTTGACCGCAAGGACGCAATCGTCGTGGACCTTCGAACCTGTGGGGTGTTGTGTGGTAAAACCGATGCGAAGCCTACCCGGATCGGTCCCCACTTCTTGAAGGAACGGACGTGCCGGAGGTGGCGCCCAATAAGGATCGCCGTCAGCAGGACCTGCAGTGGCATCGAGGAGACTTGCGCTATCCCTCACGGAAAGGGTGATAGCATGATCGATGATCAATCCGCTAAAAATGTCTCCAAAATCAGGGCCAAGGGGATTGCGAGCTCGTGTTGGTTTAAGACCGAAAAGTCCGCAGCATGAGGCAGGTATCCGGATTGACCCACCACCGTCATTTCCGTGTGCCATTGGAACGAACCGGGCCGCTACGGCTGCTGCTGCTCCTCCGCTTGAACCGCCTGCCGTGCGATGGATATTCCAGGGATTCCGGCATGGGCCGAACAGGCTGGGCTCAGTGGTTGGAAGGATGCCTAACTCCGGCGTATTGGTCTTGCCGATGATGATCAAACCCGCCCGTTTCAACCTGGCCACCAGTTCATTGTCATGATCCGGTACAAAGTCACGCATAAAGGCGGATCCCATTGTCATCCGAACTCCGACACATGGAGCTCCCAGGTCTTTTAGTAAAAAAGGAACGCCCGAAAAAGGTCCATCGATTATTTTTCCGGCTGCCGCTTTACGAGCCTGTTCAAACATCGGTGTCACGACTGCATTAAGCGTAGGGTTGAAGCGCTCAATCCGCTCAATCGATGCATCTACGAGTTCAATCGCCTTGATTTGCTTTTGCCGCACCAACGTGGCAAGCTCTGTCGCATCGTAGAAAATAAATTCATCCATGCTCATCACCCCTTTTCCTCCTCAAAACGGTCAACCCAAATCTTGAAAATGGCTTTCTAAACCTTGGACTGATGAAGATCAGGCTCGGTTTAGGATCTCTTCAGGGCAGGATCAGTTCGGCATCTCGCTTTATTGCTACGACTTGAAAATAACGGTCGTTTCATTTAATGTCAAGTATCCAAGCCCATTCATCAGGAGTCAGCCATGGAACTTATAAAAGCCATTCAGGAGAGAAAAAGCATCAGGGCTTTCAAATCCGACCCTATTCCAAGGGAGAAAATCGAAGATCTTTTAAGGTTAGCAGTCAAGGCTCCCTCCGCGATCAACCTTCAGCCCTGGGAATTTATTGTTGTAACAGGAGAAGAGCGTGAAAGATTGAGCCGAAGATTGATCAAAGCATATAACGAAAAAAAGATCTCCTGCGGACCCGGGAATGTGAAACCCATGCCCAAAACAGTGACGAAACGAGGCGCTAAAACCCTTGAACTGATGGCCCCTTTTTTTCAGGAGATGGGAGTGAATCTCGACCAATTTGTGAATGAAGAAAGCTGCAACTTCTATGGAGCTCCAGTCGCCATTCTGATCTGTCTCGACGATTCCTTTCCTAAATCCCGTTTGGTGGACATAGGGATCGTCCTTGGATATCTTATTCTGATTGCCCATGAGTTTGAGTTGGAAACCTGTCCCATCGGATTGATCACAGCCTATGAAGACGAGATGAAGGATACCCTCAACATTCCAGACAATAAAAGTGTGGTGATCGGGATTGCATTGGGACATTCTGACACTTCCAGTCCCATCAATCGCTTTAAATCTCAAAGGGATGGTATTGATAATTTCATCCGATGGATCGAATAACCATATTCACTCATCTTGTCTATAATTTCTGAATGAAAAAATGATAACCTGTATCTATAAATGCGATCGCATTTATAGATACAAAGCTCTAAAATTTCTATGACGAGCATCCCGAAAAAAGCAGCAACCATCATTCTCCTGAGAGATAAAAAAACCGAAGGGTTTGAAGTCTTTCTTCTCAAGCGTCACGAAAAGTCCAGTTTCATGGGTGGCAATTACGTTTTCCCTGGAGGCAGGGTGGAGTTGGAAGATGGATCTCTTGGAACATGCGCTTTATGCAAAGGAGTGACTCCCGAAGAAGCCCACCGGATGTTTTCAGGTTTGCTCCCTCCACAAGAATCTCTCGGCCACTGGATTGCAGGGATTCGAGAACTTTTTGAAGAGGGTGGAATCCTTCTCGCTTATGATCATGTTGGAAATCTACTTCAGTTTAAAAACAAGGGAGATGGAGGACGATTTATTGACTATCGAGATCAATTGCAAAAAAGAAAAACCACCATCTGTCAGACTGCAAAGGATGCAAATATCTTCCTTGCACTGGATCAACTCCACTACTATGCCCACTGGATCACTCCAGAGGCAAGGTCTGAGCGATTTGACACCCGATTCTTCCTGGCTCGACTTCCCGAAGGACAGGAAGCAAGTTTTGATCAAAAGGAAACCACTGCCGAAGTCTGGTTGACACCACAGGAAGCTTTTGAAGAAAATGTAAAGGGAAAAATGGCTTTGAGCCCCCCTGCCCTCAAAATCATGGAGGATCTTTCACGTTACAAAACGATTGAAGAAGTGTTTGACTCTTTAAGAGGGAAAGAGATGCGGACGATTCTGCCCATCCTCACAAAGATATCGAACGAACCAACCATCCTCTTACCATGGGATCCGGAATATGAGGTTTTCAAAAGAGGCGATATTCCTTTATCAATAGATCAAGGGAGGCCTTCCCAACCCGGCGACAACACCACCCGCCTCATCCTACGGCAAGGTTTCTGGTACCCTTATTGCCAAGTTAACCCCGTTAGAAGCGCTTCGCCCTTCTAATGGGAGAGTTCACACTCTGATAGAAGCTAAGCTTCGCACGGGGCAAGCAGCGGGGCTTTCTAACGGGGTAAAATAAACCATTCCTATCCTTTTCCCTCACCGTACCCAGAGGGTAAATCCTAGGATGCCGATGAGGACTGAAAGAATGATTTCAAAACGTCGCTGACTGATGTGACGGTTAATTTTCAGACCAATCAAGATCCCCACAATCGCAAAAGGAGCAGCCACCACAAAACTCTCAAGAACCGAATTGGTCAGCAGGCCATGGTACTGATAAGTTCCAATAATGATTGCATTAGCAAACAAAAAGAAACTTTGGAGCATGCCTACGACCTGTTCTTTCGCCCAAGGTCTTAGCGCAGCGTATACGACCACCGGTGGCCCATCGGTTCCAAAAGCCCCTCCCAGAATGCCACTTAAAAAACCTGTGGGAATCGCCCATAACCTTGAAAAGGTTAATTTTACCTTTGGAGTAGTGATTTTATAAACAGAAAACAGGATAAGCACTGTCCCAAGAATCTTCATGATGATTCCAGGCTCAACGCTCTTTAAAAATAATGTACCCAGGAAGGCACCTGGTATGGCTGCGGCGATTAAGAATAGAGAATGATCCCACATGAGGTCTTTTCTTAGCATAAAGATAGCTGGGATGCGGTTAACCGTATAGCAGAGAACAACAACAGGGGCGGCCCATTGGGGGGCTGAATAGAGAAGGACAAGCGGCATGGACAGCAGTGCTCCACCAAACCCTGCCAAGCCCTGGAGCAAGGCGCCTGTGAAGATGATCAGCGCTGTAGGAAGTAAATATTCTGACATCATTCACTCCATCTCTATTTCTTTCTTCCTTCGGTCCTTTGACATCTCCCAGATCAGGCACTGGGTTCTGAACTTACAGTAAAGTTTTGGATCGATGCACTCACAACAGTGATCTATATTGAGGCACTCGCAACATTCCTCACAGAATCCTGCTTCATATTTCTGACAGGTGGCAATGGCATCGCGCTCTGGATGATTTCTGCATTTCATCTTTCCCCTCCTTTAATATCCAAAGATACAAAATTAGTCCTATGAAAGTCAAAACTTGATTTTTTTGATTTTTTTATTGACTCGATCATTTGAGGGTAATATGATGAAATCTAAATCACATTGGAGAATTCAGTGAATCGAGGAAAATTTTTTAAGAGTTGTTCATTTTGCAATAAGGATTGGACTTCACTGAAAAAGTTTATGGAAGATCCGGCCCTAAACCTCATCGGGTATCAGGTCAACTTTGATTTCCTTGAAGAGGGCCTTCTTCTTTTCAATCATTCCTGCGGTACAACACTTGCAGTAATGGCAGGTGCCTTCAAAA
>VGSD01000106.1 GCA_016875155.1 Deltaproteobacteria bacterium
GACCGGTCAATGGCATGGGCCATGGCCCTTCGGACACGGACATCATTAAAAGGTTTTCTCGAATTGTTGGTCGATAAGATAACTTCTGTTGTCGTATAACCATTGAAAACCTTGAACTTCGGATCCCTCTCCAGCAGGAGCGCATTCTCCGGGCTCACATCGTAGCCGATCACATCAATATCCCCTGCCCGGAGGCCTGCGATCTGGGCGCTCGGGTCGCCGATAAATTTAAAAGTGACTTTGTCGAGGTATGGGAAACCTTTTCTGTGATAAGCCGCAAACTTTTCCAGAAGAATGCGGTCTCCCCGAACCCATTCCAGGAGTTTAAAAGGCCCTGTCCCTACAGGTGCGGTCTTCAGTTTGTCTGCTGCCTCTTTGTGGATGATGATCGAGTCAGGTCTGGCCAGGTTGAAAAGAAACATCGAGTTGACGCTCTTCAATTTGAACTTAATCGTGTAAGGATCCGCGACCTCGATCGATTCGATGTCCTGATAATATCTCTTGTTAGGGATGGTAACCTGGGGAGGAGGATCCATCAGCCGCCCGAAGGTGAACTTCACATCCTCCGCATCAAAAGATTTTCCATCGTGAAACTTGACACCCTTCTTCAGAGAGAAGGTATATTCCTTTCCATCTTTGGAGATCGTATATTTGCTCGCTAACGCTGGAATGATCTTTCCATTCCGGTCGATCCTGACCAGCCCCTCCAGCACATTGCCATAGACAACCCTTGGAATGGCTGCCGAGGTGGCAGTAGTCGGGTCCAATCCCGGAGGCTCAACGCCCTGGGCGATGGTAAGAGATCCTCCCGAAACCGGCTTGGGCTGGGCATAGGCGATGGTAACCAATAGGAATAGGGTTAAAAACACGGAACCTAAGAATAAAAATCTCCTCATCTCTTTTTTCTCCTCTGTTTTAATGTAGCGCCCTCATTTATTGGGGGCGAAAGAAGGACGTCGGCATTGAATGCCGACGCTACTACTTGACTACTTGACCCCTGGAATCGTAGAACCCTTGAACCCTATTTTCCCCAGATACTATCCAAATCATCATCAATTGTCAAACCACGTAAGTTGCCTGAACTTTCTCCAAAACCCTGTCTAAAACCCGAACTGCCTTGATAATTTCCCCCTTCTCAATCGTCAGTGGTGGTGTGATCCGGATGACATTCCCGTAGAGGCCACCACTTCCGATGAGAAGCCCTTCTTGCTTTGTCCCTTCAAAGATCGCATTAACCAGGTCCGGAGCAGGCGCCTTTCCTTCCTTGACGATCTCCATCCCCTGAATCAAACCTTTTCCTCTGACCTCGCCGATGATTTTGAATTTCTCTTTCAATCCTTCCAACCGGTCTCTTAAAAAATAACCCATCTCCTCAGCATTCTGAACAAGTTTTCTCTTCTCAATAGCTTCAATCGTGGCAAGAACCGTTGTGGCAGTCACTGGATTTCCGCCGAAGGTGGAAAGGTGAGAACCCTTTAGACCGTCTGCGACCTCTGGCGTCGCAATGGTGATTCCAATAGGTGAACCATTGGCTGCTCCTTTGGCCATGACCATGATATCCGGCTCCACCCCCCAGTGTTCGATGCCAAACATCTTCCCTCCGGTTCTTCCCCAGCCTGTCTGAACCTCATCGCAGATGAAGAGTCCACCAAAACTCTTCACAATGGAGACGACCTCTTTGAAATACTCTTTCGGTGGAGTGATGAAACCTCCGACACCTTGAATGGGTTCTGCAATGAAAGCCGCTGGCCTACCGGATGTCGTCGTTTCAATCAACTCCTTCACATCCTTTGCACATTCGAGATCGCAATCAGGATACTCCCTTCCGAAGGCACACCGGAAGCAGTAAGCATTGTGGGCATGCTTGATCCCCGGAATGAGGCTTCCGCCGAGACGCCACTTCTGATGTCCGGTGATGTTCATCGTCAGAAGAGAGGACCCGCTGTAACAATGGCGGAGGGCAATCACCTCATTGCTCTTCGTATAAAGCTGGGTGATGAGCACAGCGGTCTCAACCGCCTCGGTTCCGCTGCTCGTAAAGAAGGACTTCTGCAATCTGCCCGGAGTGATCTTCGCCAGTTTCTCCGCAAGCGAGATGGCGGGAAGCGTGGGATAAAGGGTGGAGGTATGTTGAAGCCTCCTCATCTGCTCGCAGGTCTTTTCCGTGATCTCTTCGTCACAGTGGCCCACGCTGATCGTGACAATCCCTCCAAAGAAATCGAGATACTCTTTACCATCGATGTCATAGAGATACTTTCCTTTTCCACGATCAAAAATCACAGGCTCCTGATAATAGTGAGTCACACAGGGAGCCAGAAATTCCTTATGCTTTTTGTAGATTTCGCTTTTCTCCATTTCATCTCCCTTAAGAAATTAAATCTAATCCCCCTTAATCCCCCTTTATCAAAAGGGGGAAATGTTTTACCTCCCTTTGGCAAAGGGAGGTTAGGAGGGATTTTTACAAGGTTGCCAATTCCTCGTTGAGCAGGTCTGAGATAAACATATGTCCGGGGGTGTGAGTGATACAGAGATCGGGTTTGGCCTTCATCACAACCGCCTGTGGTGTGACCCCGCAAGCCCAGAAGACCGGAACTTCGCCTTTTTTAATCGTCACCGGATCTCCGAAGTCCGGTTTTTTGAGATCTCTAATCCCAATCTTTGAAGGATCGCCAATGTGGACAGGCGCCCCATGAACAGAGACGTACCGGGAAGTGATCTGTACAGCCCTACTCACCTTATCCAAAGGAATGGGTCTCATGGTCACCACCATGGGTCCATGAAAAACGCCTGCGGACTGGCAAGCGATACTTGAGATGAACATCGGGACATTCTTATTCTCTTCGATATGCCGGACAGGAACCTTCGCCCGGAGCAATGCCTCTTCAAAAGAGAAACTGCAACCCAGGAGGAAGGTCACCCAATCGAACTTCCACATATCTCTGATCTCTTTGACGGTAGATTCCAGCCTGCCTCTTGGATAGACGTTATAACGTGGAATATCCGTCCGGATATCCGCTTCCTTGGATAAAAATCCCGTCCGAAACCTCCCTGGTTCCAGTACCTCAAGCAGAGGACAGGGCTTCGGATTTCTCTGGCAGAAGAGAAGAAAGTCGAAAGCATATTTTTCAGGAAGGATCACCAGATTGGCTTGAGCATATCCCATGGCCAGCCCAGCGGTAGGCTTATCCCACTTTCCTTTCCGTATGAGGCTTCGAATTTCTTTGGGCCTGAGTTGTGTGACGTCTCTCATTTTATATCCCTCCGCCCTAACTCGCCCTAACTTAACACCAATTTTATTTCCAAGCAAAGGATTTATCATCAATCGCTCGCTGGGTGGCTAATATCCCATTTAAATGGTCGACTTCGTGCTGAAGAAGTTCAGAGAGGTCGTCTTTCAACTCCCAGACTCTTTCTTTCCAATCCGAATTAAAAAATTTCAGTTTGCATTGTTTATGTCTCTGCACTTTGACTAATAGATTTGGAAAACACATGCAATCGTCCCAGACCTCCATTTTCTCCTCGCTTAAATCGAACAGTTCCGGGTTGATGAGGATAATGGGTTCGGTGATGTTCATATAGATGAGTCGCTTCATCACACCGATTTGTGGTGCTGCGATTGCCCTTCCTGCGCCATAAGTTGCCTTGAACTCCTTGAGGATATCACTCAATTCCTCAACGATTTTATTCAGGCTTTTTAAATCCTCCAAGACAATGGGCTCCGATATCTCATAAAGCTTTGGATGACCCAATTTGAAAATCTTATCCAATTTTGACATGGGATTCCTCAATAGGAAGTTTTTTAAATTCACTCTTCGCCAATAGAATGACAGCGACGAGAATAAGGAAGCCTCCTACCACTCTCATGAGTCCAATCTCTTCGCCGAGGAAGAGAAAAGCAAGGATCACTGTGGTGACAGGTTCAAACGTTGAGAGGACCGAGGCATTTGTGGGACCCACTCGCTCAAGGCCCGCGAAAAAAGTGCTCACCGCAATAACCGTTGACCCAAGTGCAATGGCTACAACACTTCCCCAGCCTACCAGCGTCCTGGGAAGGTTTAATCCCTGGATGAGAACAGCAAGGCCAAAGACAACGCTTGCGGATAGGATAACGATTGTCGAGGTCATTAAAACGCCAGCCTGTTTCGTTAACTTGCTGCCTGCCAGGATATAGGCAGAGTAGATGAAAGGGGCTGTCATCGCCAATGCAATGCCAAGCGGCTGGCCTCCTCCGCTCAGTCCTATCGTGAGAAAGGTTCCTGCCAATGCCAGAATCAGGGCAAGAACCTTTAGTCCTCTGATGCTCTCTTTAAAGAGAAGGGCTGAAAAGATGGTTACGATCGCCGGATAGAGGTAGAGTAAGATGGCAACCAGACCCGCGGAGGCCATCGTCAGGGAGGTGAAATAACAGAACGACATACCGACATACCCGATTCCACCCATCAATATCAGACCGAGGAGTGTGCGCCCTCGAGGAAACGGGATGTTTCGGGCAATCATCCACGGGACCATGACAAGGGAGGCAATCGAAAATCGGAAGAATAGCACGCTGATCGGATCCGACCCCGCACTGTAAGCCGTCTTTGCAAAAATGGCGATCGCCCCAAAGGCGATCGCCGAAATGATAATTAAGAACATACCTTTCAATTCAGGCTTCCTGAAGGACTTTGAGAGAAAGGCCTTCGACGATGTCTTTGACCTTCTCCCTGTAGGCCAGCATATGAGGCGTAGTGAGATGATTACGGAGGGCTTCCACACTCTCCCACTTCTCAATGATAGTGACCATATTTTCATCCAAGGTCTGCGGAGGTAAGCCGGAATCAACATCGACCGCTGGGAAATACTCGATACATCCCTTTTCTTGCCTGACCTTGGGGAGGTTGGTCTTAAAAATCTGGAGAAACTCTGAACGTCTTCCTGCTTTCACACGAATCGCCGCAACAACACTGATCATCTTCATGCTCCCTTCATTCACGGATATTGAGCCCTACCTATTTATTGACTGCTTTGATCGCCTTCGCATTATCGGAGGTCAGAAAAATACAGGTTTCTCTTTTGCCCGAGCCGGCAGTGGCGTACATATATACGATATCAATACCCGCATCAGCAATCTTCTTTGCAATCTTCTGTAACTCTCCAGGTTTGTCAGACACCTCCACCTCCACCACATCCCTCTCCTCAATGGCTACGCCTAAGGAAGCAAGGGCTTTCTTCGCCTTTGCATTGCTATTCGTCGTCAACATGAAATAGCCGGTCCCTTCCATCCCATACGCACAGATGGCATTGATATTGACCTTTGCTTTGGAAATGGCTGCAGTCACCTCCGCGAGCAACCCCACCCTATTGGGCATCTCAAAACTGATCTCCTTCACTTTCTTTGCCTTTCCCATCGTCCGTCCCTCCTTTTCTAGGATTTTTTATAATAAACTGACTGCTTCCCAAATTGATCAATGTCCAATAAGTTTCTTGTCTCCAAAATCTCCTGTTTGTGACAGACGGTTGCGTGCGTGCAGAATGGCTTCGTGCAATTTTTTCTGGAGAAGTTCCCGCGGCAGGACTTTAGTCCAATACGATGCAACGCGGATACCACTCTTTTCAAGTTCCAGTAATTCTACCGTCTCCTTTTTCTTACCTGCACACAGGATGAGTCCAATGGGGGCTTCCTCACCAGGCTTCTGTTCATACCTGGTCAGCCAACGCAAGTAGAGTTCCATTTGCCCTTTATCAGAAGGTTTGAAATCACCAAGTTTGAGATCGATTGCTACCAGCCGCTTGAGTCCTCGGTGATAGAAAAGCAGATCAAGGTAATAATCGTCGTTGTCCACCTGGATACGTTTTTGTCTTGCAACGAAGGTGAAACCAATACCCAACTCCAACATGAAATGTTCCATCTCCCGCATGATCGCATCTTCGATGTCCTTTTCGAGGTAACGATCTTTTAGTCCAAGAAAGTCAAGGAAGTAGGGATCTCGGAAGACGAGGTCAGGAGTCAGTTTGTCCTCAGCTCGCAGGGTATCAAGCTCATGCCTTATAAGCTTCTCCGGCTTTTTTGACAGGGTTGTACGCTCAAAGAGCATACCGGAGATTTTCTTTTCAAGTGTACGAGTGCTCCACCGTTCAATACGGCACATCTCAGCGTAAAAGTCACGTTTGAGAGGATCATCGAGATAGATGATCTGCTTAAAATGAGTCCAACTTAATTGTCTCCGCAGTGCGGAGACAATCTCTTCGTTGGGGAAAGCTTCTACAAAACGAACCATGTGCCAGAGATTTTTTTCTGAGAATCCTTGACCAAACTCAACAGCCAATTCTCTACTCACTGCGGAGACAATCTGCTCTCCGTATTCAGCTCGTTTCTCTTTCAAGATGTCTTGATGGATGCGTTTGCCGACCCGCCAGTAAAGCAAGACCAGAGCAGAGTTGACCTGTCGTGCAACATCCTGCCTTGCTTCTTCGATTAACTCTCGCAGATCCTTAAGGAGGACATTGGGTTTGATGGGTTTCATAATCCTTTATTTTTGGCTTAACGTTATTCCTTTCAGGTTTTCAACATTGTTTATAGAAATATGACCCTCCCCACCCTGATCATTCTACACCAGACTTGAAAAAAAGCAACCTCTTTTGATCCATTTAATTTCTTGGCCAGAGGCTTCTTAGGAAAAGGGCGGAGACATGTAAAGTAAAGCCATATTGATTTTTGTTTTACTTTATGATAAAAGTAAGGTAAATTCTTAAAAAAGGAGGATTTTATGAAAGCGGTAGTTACCCTGAGCAGCAAAAACCAGATTGCCATTCCGAAGGCGGCCCGAAAGAAGTTGGCGATTGGCCCAGGGGATCAGCTTATCCTCGATGTTGAGAAGGACAGTCTCATTCTGAAATCAAAACCGAAAAGCTACACGAAACATCTGCGTGGGTTGCATAAGGCTGTCTGGGAAGGACTGGATGCTACGGAGTATATAAGAAAAGAGAGGGAGGCCTGGGGGGATAAATGAAACGACTGCAGGAGTTCCTTAAAAATCATCCGGTCATAGGATTAGATGCCTCGATCTTTATCTACCACCTTGAGGACCATCCTCGCTATTCTCCTCTTACAGAAATTATCTTTGATACCTTGGAAAATAGGAAAAATAGAGGCATCACATCCTATCTTACGCTGACGGAGATCCTTGTTAAGCCAAAAACAGAAGGTCTTCCGCAGGTGTCCAGAGATTATGAATACTACCTGACCACCTTCCCCAATCTAACCTTCTACGAAATGGGATTAGACGTAGCGAGAAAAGCTTCTGATTTGATAGCATCAGACCGAATCAAATCACCCGATGCTATCCAGCTTGCCACTGCCATTCTTCACGGAGCCACTGTTTTTATAACCAACGACAAGATTTTTGAACGGGTAAAAGGAGTAGATGTTCTTGTCCTCGACAAATTTTTGAAACCCTAAGGATGCGGGGTCAGGCAACGGTAATTCGGTATTTGAAGAATGGGGAGTCAGAAGAAGATTTTCAAAACGATGTCATTACAGAATCTCGACGGCTTCTAAGATGCGCTCTTTTGTTTCGAGTGGAGTCTGATTCTGTTTGGCTTTTTCTGTAATCTCCTTGCCCACTAAGGCGGCACCAAGGGCTCCAGTGAGCAGGGGTTCCTCGGGAACCAAAATCTCCTGTCCTAACTGCTCCGAAAGAGCCTGAAGCAACCCTCTGTTCTTTCCTCCACCGCCGGTCACAATCACTTCTCTCTCCACTTTCAGCCGGGTAACCATTCGCACAATCCTGTCCGCCAGCGACTGGTGAATGCCTGAAAGAAGATCTGAAACAGACACTCCCTCTGCCAGACTCGATGCCACTTCCTGCTGTGCCCATATGGTGCAGATATTGCTGATCTTCGCTGGGTTCTTGCTTTGAAGGGAACGCTCACCTACCTGATCCAGAGGGACACCAAGGGTATCGGCAATCACTTCGATGAATCGGCCGCTGCCTGCCGCGCATTTATCATTCATCACAAAGTCAACGATCTTTCCTGAGGAATCTATCTTGATCCCTTTTGCGTCCTGGCCGCCAATGTCAATGATTGTCCTCGCCTTGGGGAAGAGATGTACAATCCCTTTTGCATGGCAGGTGATCTCTGTAAACTGTCTGTCGGAAAAAGGGACGTTAATCCTTCCGTAGCCTGTGGAAACAATATACGTGATTTGTGAGAAGGAAAGTGAGGCCCTCTTCAGCGCTTCTTCCATGACCTTATTG
>VGSD01000107.1 GCA_016875155.1 Deltaproteobacteria bacterium
CAAGGGCCTCCATCACCCCTCTCCCAATCTCAAACCGGAAAGGATCGTATCCGAAGAGAGCCAGATGGGAAGGTCCGCTGCCAGGAGTAATCCCATAGGAGATGGGGTCAATCAATCCGCAGATGGATTGATAAACGAGGCGATCTAGGTTTGGCGTCTTCGCCGCCTCCAATTCCGTCTTACCACGAACAGGAAGCCCCCCAATCCCATCCATCACGATCAGTATCAGCTTTGATTCGGTTTGTATAGTAAGCGAACGAAGAATATTGTCCGGAATCATATTTCCGCCTCTATTAAACCCATGTGTATCCCCTCCTTTTTATAACTGTTTATCCCATAATCCATAATTTGTAAAGCAAATGGTGAGGCCCCACTATCTGTGGGCAGGGATCTGCACTTCTGCCAAAACCTCAATCATCCGAGGGATCAGGTAGTGGGCGAGATCTCTCCGACCCCCTCCGCATAAAGCAATAATGAATCTCCCCTTAGAAACTTCATCTGCTATTTTTTTAAGTTCCTTAGCTAAAAAGATATGAACTTCAGGTGTAAGTCCAATATCTCCATATTCTCCTTGGGTTCCGTCATATCCCCAGTTCCAAAAAAGAATCTCAGGGCGGAAGCTTTTGACTTTCGGGAGATAGCCTTCCTTAATAAGCCTTAAGTATTCTTCATCTTTGACCCTACTAGGAACCTGAATATTGATGTTGCTGTTTTCCTCCCGAAAAAGATATCCACAAAAGCAAACATACAGGACATCTGGATCCGCTCTAAAGACCTCCCATGTTCCGTCGCCATGATGAGCATCCGTATCAATGATTGCAAATCTTTTTACTCCGAATTCTTTCCGAAGCTCCTGAATCGCAATCCCAGCTCCGTTAAAGTAACATCCCCCGCCGAAAAAATCGGGGCCAGCATGGTGGTCACCGTATCCCGTGAAAACAAAGGCATTGTCAATCTCACCCCTCCCTATCTTTTCAGCAGCTCTCACCGTTCCGGATGCGGACAGGAGCGCCCCTTCAAAAACCCCTGCCCTCCTCACTTCCTCAATCATCTCAGATGTATGGACTTGAAGCAGGGCTTCGTAAGAAACAGGATTCAGATCAAAAGAAGAGGCAGGTTTTGAAGGATAGAATGCATCATAGAAGAAGACATTTTCTCTTCCGAGAATTCCCTCCAGTGCATTTGGAAAGTCCCGAAGCCGATTACCTTCTTGATAATAGAAGAATATCCCTGTTCGCACGATCTTTTGTTATTTGGTCAACCCTGAGCGTTCGACTTAAGCTCACGCCGAAGGCAAACCCCAGCAGCTTGTCCTGAGCGCAGTCGAAGGGTTGACTTCCCTTGTGATAAATCGTAAAAATTTATTAAAACAAACGCAATCAATTTATTGCCATTGCCAAAATCGAGATTCCGAAATCCTTAGATCCTGAACTTGCTTCAGGACCTGGTTCGGAATGACACACTTTTTCTAGTCATGCTGAACTCGTTTCAGCATCTCATTCAATGCGTTTGCATTAGATTGAATGTTCTTCTCTCGATTCACCTAATTATAGAGGATTGACATTAAGAATTCCAAATCTGAGTGCGAAAGAGAAGCATCATCGATGACAGATCTTATCTTATTCAATGCGAATGTGATCACGATGGATCCGACCTCTCCCGTCGCTCAATTAGTAGCCATTCGTAATGGAAAGATCGAAAAGGTTGCGGGAAATGACCATCTTAAGGACCTAAGAAATTCAAAAACAAAAGTGATCGATTGTCATGGTAAAACAGTTTTGCCGGGTTTTATTGACGCCCACATCCACTTTCATGGTTTTTCCGAAAGACTGATGACACTTAATTTAAAACCCCGTAACAATATTCGGTCTATTTCTGACATTCAAACAAAAATTCGAGAGACATCTCAGCAACAACCGCCGGGAACCTGGATCAGGGGAAGAGGATATAACGAATTCTATCTTGCTGAAAAAAGACACCCCACACGATGGGATCTTGACGTGGCGACCTCCACTCATCCAATAAAATTAACGCATCGCTCAGGGCGTGCTCATGTCTTAAATAGTCTTGCTTTAAAACTTGTTAATATTTCAAAGGAAACAGCCGGTCCAACAGATGGCCTTATCGATCGGGATATTGAGACCGGGGAACCAACGGAGTTACTCTATGGAATGGGTGACACTCTTGCCAAACTCATACCTCCAATTGACCATGATCAGATGGAGCTAGGAGTTAAACTTGCAAATACACAGCTATCTTCTTTGGGTATAACATCGATTCACGACGCCTCCCCTCGGAACAATCTTAGCCGCTGGAAAATGTTTGAACGCTGGATAGAGAGTGGACTCCTAAGATCGAGGGTATGCATGGCCCTCGGTATGGAAGGTTATGAGGAATATCGAAAGCATCCCTTTCAAACTCGAATCGATGAAAATCGGCTCAGGGTTCAAGGTCTAAAGATTATTCTGCATGAAACCACCGGACGGCTCTATCCGACCCAAGAAGAATTGAATGAGATGGTTCTTGACATTCATCGATCTGGATTGCAGGCCGTTCTCCATGCCATTGAAGGCAAAGCCATTGAGGCTGCCTGCGATGCGATCGAATATGCATTAAAGAAATCTCCGAGATCCGATCACAGACACCGAATCGAACACTGTTCTGTTTGTACTCCTGCGTTAGCAAAGCGTTTAGCTTCTTTGGGAATCATGGTGGTTACCCAACCTTCTTTCATTTATTATAATGGAGATCGGTACCTCAAGACCGTTCCAGAAGTAAACCTGAAGCACTTATACCCTTTCTCCACCCTCATCAAGAATGGGGTCCCTGTTGCCGGAAGTTCGGATTGCCCCGTGGTGCCGGCAAATCCAATCATGGGTGTCTATGCAGCTGTCTCTCGGAGGACCGAGGCCGGAGACTTCGTTTTACCTGATGAAAAGGTCACTCCCTTGGAAGCCATAAAGATGTATACACTCGACGCGGCTAAAGCCACCTCCCAAGAGAGAGTCAAAGGATCGATTGAGCCTGGCAAGCTGGCTGACCTGGTGGTTTTGAGTGGTGATCCAACAAAGCTTCCGGCAGATGAGGTAAAGGATATTGAAGTGGGAATGACTATTCTTGGTGGTGAAGTGGTATGGGACAAAATGAACTAACCAATAATTCCTCTCTCAATATATGAGGATAGATCATCTTCTTTAAACCCCAGTAGTTCCAGATAGACATACCGATTGTCTTCCCCTAACAGGGGCGCTGCCTTCCAACGGGCCTTCGGATAATCACTGAACTTAATAGGAGTTGTATCTGTAGTGGTCCTCCCTAACACAGGATGATTTAGCTCCACAAAAAACTCTCTTGCCGCCAACTGAGGATCTTTTGCCAGGTCTTCTCCATTCTGAACCACACCTGCTGAAACGCCGACTTCCTGAAGAAGCTGCACCACCTCTTCCGGAGAATGCTGTACTGTCCATTGCTCAATGAATCCGTCCAATTCCTTTGAGTTTTCTTTCCTTTTCAATAAGCTGGAGAACCTCTCTTCTTTAGTCCAGGAAGGGTCGCCCATGACATGACAGAGAGCTTTCCATTCAACCTCATTGAAAACCGCAATGACACACCATCGGTCCATCCCCGAACATTTATAACATCCACAGGGGGCGGCAGGAATATCATTGGGGCGGTTTCCCTGAGGGAATATTTCTCTTTGATTCATTGAAGCATCCATAAGGGCCGGCCCCATTAAAGTGCACATCGCTTCGTATTCTGATAGATCGATATACTGCCCCTGGCCTGTTCTGTCCCGGTATTCCAGGGCTGATAAAATAGCTAAAGAAGTATAAAGGCCAGCGATCATGTCGGCATAGGAATAACCCACTCCAAGAGGAGAATCTTTTTCAAAAGAAGTGAGATAAGTTAAACCTGAAAGGGCCTGGATCGTTGGTCCAAAACCCACGAAATCCTTCCATGGACCGGTCTGCCCCATGGCAGAAAGGCTTACCATGATAAGATCAGGTTTTACCACTTTTATTTCTTCGTAACTCAGGCCCCAGTTTGCCATAACCCGGGGAGAAAAATTTTCGATTAACACATCGCTTTTTTCTATCAATTTTAGGACAATTTCTTTCGCTTCCGGGTGACTCATGTCGAGAGTAATGCTTCGTTTATTCCGATTCCAGGTGTTGAAATATCCCGTAAGATTAGATTCGGCTCCCCTGGATGTCTTCTTAGATTGCACCTTGATGACTTCAGCCCCAAAATCAGCAAGAATCCTCGTGGCATAGGGTCCAGCCAGAACCCAGGTAAAATCCAAAACTCTCAATCCGTTGAGGATTCCATTTCCCATCTGAGTCCCTCTTTAAATAACTCCCATGGCTGAAAGTTCTTGTAATTCATTCTCAGTAAGGCCCAATTCTTTTTGATATATCTGGACGTTGTCTTCGCCAATGAGCGGCGCACGTTCCCACCGATCCAATGAACAACCATCGAACTTATAGGGAGCCCCAGAATACTGAATGGATGTTCCAATCTCCGGGTGACCCACCTCGACGAAAAATCCCCGCGATTTCAGCTGGGGACTCTCCAGAACTTTCTCTGGGGAACACACCGTAGTCCATGGAAATCGCATAAGCTGACCTATCTCAAAAAGCTCCTGGACGGTATGAATTCTGGCCCATCGTTGAACCACTTCAATCACATGATCCAGATGTCTCTGGCGATACTCCTCTTCCTTCCATCTCTCTTCTGTCAAATCCTCTGCCATGCCCTCGCCGGCCATCCATTCAACCAGGGTCTCCCATTGTTGATGGAGGCTTATGAGAATATGGCCATCTTTACAGGAAAGAACACAGAAATTGTTATTCCAGTGTAAGCCTCCCTGTCTTTTAGCCACAATGTTTTCGTAAAAATAGCGAATCCATACATGTTCCAAGGTAGAAACCACTGCTTCCTGAATCGAGATGTCGAGATGCTCTCCTTTTCCACTCTGCGCCCGCTTTTTCAAAGCGAGTAAAGTGCCAATCGCACCAAAGAGAGAGGCTGTATAATAAGATTGCTCTCCAAAAGGTTTAAGAGGAGGAGTTGAGGGAGAACCGGACACGCACATCTGTCCACCAAATGCTGAACTCACTATGTCACAAGACTTGTATTGGCTCCTGGGACCATCTTGTCCGAAACCTGTCACTGAAACCAAAATGAGTTTGGGGTTTGTTCTGCTCAATATCTCAAAGCTCAATCCAAGGTCTTTAAGGTATCCTGGAGAAAAGCTCTCCACCACAACATCAACCCTGCTTACCAGTCTGCGAAATATTCCCTTGCCTTCGGGATGCCCTAAATTAAGCGTGATCCCCAGTTTATTGGTGTTATTATAAAGGAAAAACAGGCTCCTTTCAGGGTGGGGAGAGTTTCCTAAGAATGGGCCTCTCTTTCGAGATGGATCTCCACCGGGTCTCTCTATTTTAATGACGTATGCCCCCATATCCGCTAAAAGCTTTGAGCAAAAGCTCGCTTTCTCATCTGCTAAGTCCAGTATTCGTATTCCTTCCAGAAAGCTAATTCTTGGGTCTTTCGCTTGCATCATATCTTATTAATACAACGGCAATTGATTTATTGTCATTGCCAAAATCGAGATTCCGAAATCCTTAGATCCTGAACTTGCTTCAGGACCTGGTTCGGAATGACAGACTTATTCTTGTCATGCTGAACTCGTTTCAGCATCTCATTGAATGCGTTTGTATTAGTACTGATGTGGGTGCACTTCAACCGCTTAAGCCATTTTCTTGACAATTTCTTGAAACCCATCCACCAGTCTTTGAATCACTGTGGCTGTAGGAAGTATCTCCCTGATTAAGCCCGCTGAGGACCCGCTGTAAACTTCCCCATTTTCGAGGTCCCCTTCGATTTGACCTTTTCTCGCCCGGCTGTAACCCAGGAAGTCTCTGATTTCCTCAGTCGAAGCCCCGGAAGCTTCCAATTCTAATAATTGCCTTGTAAATTCCGTTCTGAGGCTCCTTGTAGGTAACAGCTTCCGACAAGTGATGACTGTATCCGTATCTTTGGCATCTATAATGGCCTGTTTATAATTTATGTGTGCAATATTCTCTTCAACGGCTACAAAGCGGGTGCCTATCTGCACACCCTCAGCCCCAAGCGCAAAGGCTGCCACAACCCCCCTTGCATCGACAATCCCACCTGCCGCAATGATGGGGATAGAGACCACATCAGCCACTTGAGGGACTAAAGAAAAAAGAGGTATTTCGTCAAACCCCACATAAGCCGCTGCCTCAACCCCTGCAACAATGAGGGCATCCACTTTCGAGGAATCTGCCCTCTTGGCCTGTGCTACTGAACTGACAACATGGAGGACCTTCATCCCAGCTTGATGCAGAAGATCAGTAAAATGGCTGGGATCTCCTCCTGATGTTATTACAATTCGGATTCCTTCTTTCAGGAGAACATCAACAAGAATTCCACTCTGTTTGAGATACAAAGGAATATTCACCGCAAATGGTTTTTCCGTCAGATCCCTGACTTTGGTTATCTGGAATCTTAGATTTTTTAAAGCATCTCCGTTTTTTTCCATTCCTGCAAAAGGACTGAGAACACCCATGCCTCCCGCATTGGAAACAGCCCCAGCAAGCTCAGCCGTGGAAATCCAAAGCATCCCTCCTTGAATAATAGGGTATGCTATTCCAAGGAGGTCGCAGACACGGGTTTTCTTCATGATCTACCCTCAAATGACTTTGTCTTTGTTTCCCCGGATTTTGTTCATCAGAATAGCTTTATTTAAGCGTGCTTTTTGATATTGAGGATTTAGTTTGATCGCCATCTCATAGTTGGTCAATGCTTTAGCGAATTCCCCTTTTTCGAAACATTCGTTACCCAAACTATTGAAAATATCAGCCACAAGCTCTCTGTCCCCCCATCTCGTTCTCGATGGATGATCCAAATGCCCTTTATAATCAAACCCGTATGGTAGAATATTATCAATATCGATTGTTGATTCTTCGGTTTGAAGAAGAGTCAGGACATGAGGCCCAATCCCAAAGGCATACTCCAGGTAGAGTGCCTCTGCGTCGATTCCCATTTTTCTAAGAAGGCAATTATAAAGGAGTGTGAGACCCAAGCAGTTTCCGACAGCTCTTTTGTCTTTGCAAAGTTGGGCATCGATGACAGCACTTAATCTGAACTGACCATGCCGTTCATAACGAGTTGGCTTCTCTTTCCACAACCAGTTGAAAAGGTCTTGCGCTTTTATGAATGGATCGAGAATTGGTGAAATCTCAGAGAAAAACTGTTGGAGGATCAGATGAATCCTATCGTCGTAGATGGCTAATTCGCCTTTTAGATTTACGCCTGAAACTACAAGAGCCTCCTTTTCAAAACTAAATTTCTTCTCCATACCCTAAACTTAGGACTTAGAACTCAAAGAGTAGATGATCCTCTGCTCTACCTTCTCCTTTCTTATAATCCCTGTTTCCTCGAGATATTTCAAGTGAGCAATTGCCTCGCCCATAGCAAACCATTTTTGCGGAACAGGGAATAAATCCCAAGAATCATAAACAATATCCCAACTCATCTCGGACGCTATTTGAAAAGCACTCTTCATCCCTTTTCCCAAAATTGAAATGGTCTCATCAAGTCTCTCCTGATGATGATGTTTCAATTCCTGAATTCTCTCTTTACAATTCCTGATAATACCCCTGTGGCCGGGCAGTACAAGCTCAATATCGAGCTTATAGACCTTGTCCAGGCTTGCCAGATATGCCTTTAAGGGATCCCACTCGTCAGACATTAATAGAATGTTGGGGGTTATATCGCCAAGAACATGATCTCCAGCCACAAGGATCTTCTTGCTTGGCTCATAAAGACACATATGGCCCTTGGTATGACCTGGCGTCTCAACACAACGGAATATGAAGTCTGAGATACGAATGGTATTCCCTTCTTTCAAAATACAAAAATCCAGATCCTCTTTCGGCCTGTATTTAAAACCAGGATGGGTGTAGGAGATGGTTTGAAGTTCATCTTCAGGAAACCCATTCAAACGGGCAAAGGCAATAAGATCATCCAGAAAGATGCCAGCTTTAATCCGATCAGCGTCTGGCCGGTTGAAGTATATCGTTGAGCTATTTGTAACGAGGCTCGAGACAAGACCAAGATGGTCTGAGTGTACATGGGTAATATAAAAATCTGTTTTCCTTATATCAACTGCAAGTTCCCTCAAACTAGC
>VGSD01000108.1 GCA_016875155.1 Deltaproteobacteria bacterium
TTTCTTCTGCCCATCAAAGCGCTATGCCCGCAGTAAGCATAATCGTTCAAGTCTGAAAGGGTAGCGACGATTCCCGCCCGGATTGGATTCAGGTGAATATACCGCACAAGTTCCCGCAGATATGTGTTTTTTTTTTTGTTACCACCGATTAAGAATGGACCCACCCACCACCGGAAATCGGACCCACCCCAGGGAAACTCGATTTTTGTTGCCGCGCGGCAACAATCGATTTTCCAAAGGCTCTAACCAATCGATATAAAGAGCATTTGGAAAATCGATGATAAAGGTTTTAGCCTTCTTAGGGACAACTCCAGTTGTTCTCAAGTGGGTCCACTTTGAGGAGTTGCCTGGGTCCATTTTTGACCGGTGATAACACCGATAGAGGGATTCTCGCCCTTCTCCCGCACCTGACGGTCGAGCGTCGTCAGATAGAACTGCATTTTTCCGACGAACTCTGGCTGGAACTCGCCCACCTTCAGTTCAATGGCAACGAGGCACCGAAGCCTTCGGTGGAAAAGCAAAAGATCGATAAAAAACTCCCGGCCTTCTACCTCCAGCCGGTATTGGCTGCCGACAAAAGCAAAAAGACCACCCATGGCGCGAAGGAATTGCTCAATGCGTCCCACGAGTGCGCGCTCCAGCTCACGCTCGGCATGCTCTTCGCCAAGTTCGAGAAAATCGAAGGTGTACTCATCCTTGACGGCCAACTTTGCCTGAGCACGCAGCTCCGGCGTCAAGGCCTTGTCGAAGTTGGTCTGCCCGAGCAGAGTCTTCTCGTAGCTCTGATTCTCGATCTGATGGATAAGGACATTCTTGGTCCACCCAAACTTTTTCGTCATGCGGATATAGAACTCACGTTCCAACGGATCGCGACAACGCTGGAGAACGATTAGATTCTGTGTCCACCCGATTTGTGCAACCAGTGGTTGCACTTTTGGTAGATCGCGGTATGCGATATAGAATTCCCTCATGTAAAAGACGTTACGACGCGAGAATCCACCGACGCCTGGGAATTCCATCCGCAGATCGCTGGCCAGTTGCTCTACCACGGCATCGCCATGCACCCCTGTGACTTGGCGCTTGGATATCATCCGTCCGATGTCCCAATAGAGAACCACCAGTTCCTTATTCACTGCACGAAATGCGGCATATTGTGCTGCCCGGACACGCTCCTTAACCTCAGCAAGCAGACGGGCATACTCATTCGTCATCAGCTTGCTCATATCCCTAGCTCCTCGAAATTCTCCTGAATCTTAGCCAGTGGCCGTAGTTGAAAACTTTCACTTCTCTTTCCCCTTCAGAAATCTTACCCAACCTCGCCTTTCAATTGCTCACAATTTCACCCAAAGGGCATAGCGCATGGCGTAGAGCGTAAATGTGTAATCGGAAAGCGTAAGGTGTAACACGCAATAACCTCATTTTGTTCTTTATAAAAGCTCTGGGTGGTTTTTCTTAAGCCATGCGACGACCCGATCCTTTAAATCTTTGGCTAAGGCGATCATTTCTCTTGCCTCTTGTTCAGAGGTTGCACCGGCTCGCTCGTAGCTCCCTATATTCCTTTTCTTACGGAATTTATCTAACCGATGAATTAAGTTTTTATCCGCCTTGATGGTATAGGCAAGTGACTGGATCACCCTATAGTGATGTGCTTCTCGCGAAGCCCTATAACCAGAGGCGGCAAGGGCTGCCGCTGCCGCTTGCAGTGCCGCATTGTAGGCTATATTGAGTTGCCAGTCCGGGCCAAGATGGGCCGTCTGGCATTGGGCCAGGTCACGATCTGCCATTTTCAGCAAATCCGAAATTTCCGGGCGACTCGTCTGATGTTCAACGAGCCACCGGCTTTTTAGCCAATCTTGCAAGCTCATGTTTGTCTCCGATGAGGAACAACATGGGTCCTTTTAAGACAGCATTGAGAAAATGGTGACCTTCAGCCAGTTTCGATCGGAACTCTTCGGGGGGATAAACGGTTGGGTTAATCTCACGGCCAATTGTATGTTGAGCCTCTTCAAGGGATGAAACAATTTTACTAAAGGTGACTTTGCCCACGACCAACAGATCGACATCGCTGTCTCGGTGCTCGTCACTACGTGCAACGGATCCATAGATGAAAGCCACGTGAATGCGATCCGCTAAAGGGGTCAACGCTGCTTTTAGGGTGGCCCCTACTCCAACCGTCTTGGTAATTATTTTCTTCAGTTCCTCAAATACAGGACACCGTGGATTGGCCTGGTAGTAGACCTGCCGACCACGCACAATCCGCTGAATGATCCCTGCCTCTGTGAGATGCTTTAATTCCCTCTGCACAGCTCCCAATCCGACTCCAGCGACACGAGCAATTTGGCGTAGATAGAAAGCGTCGTCCACATGGCTGTAAAGCAATGAGAGAACCGACCGGCGGGTCTTGCCAAATAGAGTCCCTGACAAGTGATCCTGATCAAGTTGTGTACTCATAATGGGTACAATTGTACCTCTTTTGGGTACGCTTTTCAATGCTTTACCCATCCGCCCTCACCTAACAATCACTCACAACTTCTCGCAAAGGGCAGAGCGCATAGAGCATAGCGCATAGGGTAAATACCAAACCTTTTCTGGGCAGCCCTCAAATCCTCAATCGGTGCAATCGCTGAAATAACATTCCACCTCACGCAGAGCGCCTTTCGGCATGCTCAAGGCCCTGAGCCACTCGGCCCTGAACTCGTAACCAAAGGGCTCAGTCGAAGGGCATCCATCCTTCGTCCCGCTTTGCGGGGCTTCGGAGGACAGGTAAGGTACAAGACCAACCTAAATTCATTAACTAGCCTTCTTAAGAACCCGAAGCTCATTTCGCACTACTTCTTTAACAATCTCCTGGATCGGACGCTTGTCCTGTTTAATATAGTTCCGCAAGGCCTGGTTGATGGCTGTCTGATATCCCCGACCTTCACGCTCAGCCTCATCCCTAAACCACTCCAATATATCCGTATCGATGAAGATCGTGATCCTGGTTTTGCCCTTTTGGGGTATTACCTGTCCCCGCTTGCCTTTACTGAAGTCATATTCCTCCAGCATTTCATTCTTTTTGCTCATAAATCCTCCGCTCCCTTGGGATTGCTTTCCGGGCTGAAATCAACCTGATCTCCTCCTCACCCGAATAAGAGTAAACAACAACCAGCACCCTCCCTAAAAGATCTGATCCAATGGTTATAAACCTTTGTTCAGTATGCCGTGTATCTTCAATCGTTATTGCCATCGGGTCATCAAGTACCGTGGCAGCATGGGAGAACTCAATGCCATGATTCCGTATGTTTGCGGCACCCTTCTTGATATCCCAGACAACCTTCATATTATATGTATTTTATATGTATCTGTCAACTATTATTTCAAAGACTTTACGGCAAGGTCTATATAGAAGACTATCCATCCTCACCTTTCATGTACCAATAAACCGCAGAGCGCCTTTCGGCATGCTCAAGGCCCTGAGCCACTCGGCCCTGAACTCGTAACCAAAGGGCTCAGTCGAAGGGCATCCATCCTTCGTCCCGCTTTGCGGGGCTTCGGAGGACAGGTAGGACATGAGGCAAAATCGCTAAAACCCAATCATTTGAAGATCGCTTTGTTTAAGGCGATCCCGATAATCGCCAGTCATTCGTTCTTTTTCTTCCATGGGGTTTAAGGTCACAATTTGTGACCTCAAGTTTTCAAATAGGATTGGGGACGTCGTTCACTTTTCCCTTTTATAAATCTTACCTGAGTCAAGGATGGGGGGTAGGCAACCGTAACAAATTATCACGAAAATATAATTCCGTTCCGATCACCTCAGACGTTGGCCTCTTTATATCAAAATTTTAATTTTGTAGCAATTGTTTGGAAAAGAGAAATTGGATCAAAAGCGGAAGGTTTTAATCTAGAAGAGGTTGATCGAGGTCGCGGAGGGTAGAATGATATCACTCCAAGGAATAAGGGCTTTGAAGAACAGCATTCTTGATTAAATTTAAGACACCGGCACTGGAAGTTTGGTTTATTCTAATCAAATCAACCGAGTGCTTTTTTCTGTTTGGTCTGTAATTTTGGAGAAACGACTCGTTCGCGATGCCTTTTTTCCTTTTTTCTCAACCGGTTCATGATCTGTTTAAGATCGTAATTACACTCCTTCGCTATTTTTTCACGAACAAGATGAATCTCTTCTACAATAGGGTCTTTCCACATCTTAACCTCCACCCGGAGACGTCAAAAGTTCCTCTGGTGTCGCAATAATTGGGGTTGGTCGTCCCAGAACAGCATTTGCCCTTTGAAGCCGCCTGATTATCAAACCGTTAGCCAAATGGGCGCAGTTCCAGGTTAACAAATAATCTACTTCATAATAAACCGCACATGCCAGGTGGACCACATCTAACTGTGCTCCGCGCGGCAGGCCCAATTTATGGAGATACTCCCCAGCTAAAAACTCAACCTCTTCTGTCAATGCTAAAATTGGTAATTCTGCCACGTAGGTCAAGCGCCGAGAAGCAGCGTCAGGATCACCTATACTTATTTCGTCCAGGACTACCTGGGATATGTAATTGTTGAATTTTGATCGTGCCCAATCCCACCATTCATGGGTAATCTGTTGGTGGGCTGCTACGATTAAATCTCGACTTGGATACGCAGCTAGGTAGCTGATAATGGTGGATTCTAAATATAGTGTTGGTTTACTCATCGAGCCCTAATCGCATTAGGATATGTCTATCTCAACTTGAGATCCGACATTGAATAATTCAAATATATCAAATTACTTATCAAAGGACAATTCTTTTTTCCCATTATCTGAGAGGAAAAATGGCTTTTCCCCATAAGTCAGGAAGAAATGACGCATGTACCGGAGGAAGGGCCCTTTATCTTCATCCTCGGACAAAGGGGTTGTGCCGTTTTTCGTACTGGATCGTAGATGTGGGTGTGGAACCGTAGTTATGACCAGGAAAGACGACCGTTTCTCCAGGCAGTGTGTAGAGTTTCTTCCGAATGGAGGCCTCCATCACATCCCACGAACTTCCGGGGAAGTCCGTCCTGCCAACCGAGCCCACAAAGAGGGTGTCCCCTGTAAAGACCACTCCATCCATATAGAGAGACATCCCGCCCGGTGAGTGGCCAGGTGTATGAAGAACTTTGAGTTCGACATTCCCCACCTTAATCAGATCGCCCTCCTTGACGAGAATATCGGCAGGAGGAGATTGGGTGGCGCTAAACATCATGAGAAGATCAGGAGAGGTGCGTGTGAGATAAGCGGCCTCCTCTTCATGGATGACGATATTGGCTCCGGTCTTTTTCTTCATCTCGGCATTGCCCATGATATGATCCACATGGCAATGGGTGTTGATGATATATTTGATCTTATTCAATCCATTTGCCTTTGCTTCCTTGAGGAGATAGTCCGCATCATCCGAAGGATCAATGAAGAGGCCTTCCTTTGTCTCCTCATCCCCAATCAGATAGCAGAAGACTGAAAAACTTCCGACTTCATATTGTTTGATGACCATCCGGTTCCTCTCCTTTTCCAGTTGTTTCATATACTATAAAAGATGATCTTTCAAAACTTCAACTTTTTTTGAGAACCTCTGATTACTTGGATTATGAAACGATTACATAGATTAAAAACGTCTTGACAAACTAATTTGGAATGGATAATTGGCTATCATGGCTTTTCATCACGGATTGAGCAAACGGAAGGAGAAGAAATGGATTTCGAGTTGACGAACCGACAAAAGCAGATCCGCACCGCAGCGCGGGAATTTGCCGAAGGAGAGTTCCCACCCATCGCCCGAGAATGCGACCGCAAAGAAGAATTTCCGAGGGAACTTTGGAAGAAAGCCTGCGAACTGGGCTTCATCGGCCTCTTTATCAAAAAAGAGTACGGAGGCCTTGGATTGGGTTTTCTTGAATTTGCCATGGTGATGGAGGAATTCTGGAGGGTGGATCCTGGATGCGGAAATATTTTGCTGACAACCTTTGGCTCCGAGCTCATCCAAACTTACTGTACCGAAGAGCAGAAGAAAAAATATCTCCCACCCCTGACCAGTGGAAAGGCCATCATGGGAACAGCCATCACGGAGCCTGATGCAGGAAGCGATATCCTGTCCATCCTAACCCGTGCGAAAATAGAGGGGGATCACTATGTGATCAATGGCTCAAAGCAGTTCATCACCAACGGAAGCATTGCTAATTATCTCGCTGTATTCTGCTTGACGCACCCTGAGGCAGACTCACGGCTGAAGAGGTTTGGGGTCATCCTTGTGGAAACGGACCGTCCTGGGTTTAGTGCGTCAAAGATCGTTGGAAAAATGGGGATCAGGGCTTCTGATACCGCAGAAATCCGGTTTAGCGATGTGAAAGTTCCAAGAGAGAACCTCATCGGACCGAAAGAGGGAGATGGATTCTACCACATCATGCAGCTTTCCAATAGCAACCGTATGATCGCTGCAGCCCAAGGCGTGGGCGTGGCTCAGGGTGCTCTCGAAAAGGCCATCCAATATGTGAAGAAGAGAAAGCAATTTGGTCAACCCCTTGCGAACTTCCAGGCTATCCAATTCAAGATTGCTGAGATGGCCACCTGGGTTGAGGCGGCGCGATCGCTCACCTATAAGGCAGGATGGATGATTGATCATGGAAAAGTGGATCCTAAAATCATCTCCATCGCCAAGTATATTGCAGGAGAAGTGGGAGTCAAAGTGGCCAATGATGGGCTTCAACTTCACGGTGGGTATGGTTATATCGCTGACTACGATATGGAGCGTTTTTATCGGGATGCCAAGATCGTTGAGATTTACGAGGGGACAAAAGAGATCGAGAAAAATACCATTGCGAGAGAGTTGCTGGGAAGAGTTTAATACATTAGGGGGGAACCGTGGATTTTGAACTGACGGATGAACAGAAGGATATTCAGAAGGCTGCACGGGAGTTTGCAGAAAAGACATTTCCCGAAGTCGCTGAGGAGTCTGACCTCAACGAGACTTTTCCGAAAGCGTTATGGAAGAAGGCATGCGACTTCGGCTTTGTAGGCGTCTTCATCGAAGAAGCCTATGGAGGTCCGGGCCTGGGTTTCTTGGAACATGCCATCATTACCGAAGAATTCTTAAGGGTGGATGCCGGCTGCGGGACAGTTCTCGCCACCACGTTAGGTTCAGAATTTATCCACTTCTTTGGCCGGGAAGAGCAGAAGAAGAAATACCTCCCCCTTCTGCCTAAGGGAGAGGCCATCATGGGAATGGCGATTACTGAACCCGATGCTGGAAGTGATGTAGCTTCTGTTTCAACCGTAGCCAGAAAGGCAGAAGATCATTATGTGATCAACGGAAGCAAGATATTCATTACCAATGGCAGTATAGCCGACTATCTGGTTGTCCTCTGTGTCACAAATGAACAGGAGAAGGACAGGTCAAAGCGCCATAGCCCTATTCTCATTGAGACGAATCGGGAAGGATTCGAGGCTAACAAATTGAAGCGTAAGCTCGGGATGCGGGCATCGGATACAGCGGAGGTCAACTTTTCAGAGGTGAAGGTCCCTTTGGAAAATTTAGTGGGAGAGGTAGAGGGAGATGGATTTTATCAGCTCATGACGGTTTTCAACCATACCCGCGTTGCCGTGGCGATCTCAGGGGTAGGAATCGCCCAGGGTGGGTTGGAGAAGGCAATCCAGTATTCGAAACAGAGAAGGCAGTTTGGAAGTCCCCTCTCCAGTTTTCAGGGAATTCAATTCAAATTAGCTGAGATGGCCAGCCTGATCGAGGCAGCAAGGGTGCTCTGCTACAGGGCCGCCTGGCTAGTGGACCAGGGAAAGATTGATCCCAAACTCATCTCCATGGCTAAGTGGTTTGGGGGCGAGGTAGCAGTTAAGGTGATCGATGAGGTGGTTCAGATTCACGGCGGTTATGGTTATCTGGGTGAATATGGGATTGAGCGTCTCTACCGGGATGCCAAACTGGTGGAGATCGTAGAGGGAACAAAAGAGATTGAGAAGGTGATCATCGCCCGCGAACTCCTTGGCAGGTAGAAAACCTTAGAAAGTGGCTTGTGTTCCATATTGAAATCATGAGAATAAAAAAAAGAGACCCTGGAATGACATCCAGGGTCTCTTCTCATCTCAAGGAATCCCTTTTTAGGCTACCGGCGTTACGTTGGTAGCCTGAGGACCCTTCGGCCCTTCTGAAATATCGAATTCTACT
>VGSD01000109.1 GCA_016875155.1 Deltaproteobacteria bacterium
ATTTTTCAATGATCCTGACCACCTGGAAGAAAGATTGTTTGGTCATAGGATCGGTGAAGACAGCTCCGCGGATGAGAGCGGACTCCTCCTCACTACACTGTCTCAGGGTAAAGATCAGGGGAAGCGTAATCTTGCCATCCTGCAGGTCGATGCCGATCTTCTTTCCAAATTCCTCTTCCCTGGACGTGTAGTCGAGACTATCATCAATCAACTGGAAGGCGATCCCGATGTCCATTCCAAAATCAAGCAATGCTCTCTCTTGTTCCTCAGACGCCGCTCCGAGGATAGCGCCGACCTGGGTTGCGGCGGAAAAAAGAGCGGCTGTCTTTCTTTTGATGATTGAAAAATAGTTTTCCTCCGTAATGGTGAGATCATTGGTTTTGATGAGTTCCTCGAGTTCCCCTTCCGCCATGAGGGTCGTTGCTCTGGAAATGGCCTGAAGGACCTTTTTATCTCCATTCTCGACCAGAAGGGAAAAACATTTTGTAAAGAGAAAATCCCCAACGAGGACACAAGCTTCATTGCCCCATTTGGCATTGGCCGATTCCATCCCTCGCCGAAGTTCGGCCCGGTCCACGACATCGTCATGGAGAAGCGTGGCGGTATGGATGAATTCGATCAAGCTCGCCATAGAGATGTGAGCCTCTCCTCGGTATCCGCATGCCCTGGCAGAGAGCAGGAGCAGAATAGGGCGCAGCCTTTTTCCTCCGCTGAGGAGAAGATGTTCTCCGATGGCAGAGATGATGGGGACGTTGGATATCAAGTTTCTGCGGAACTCGAGATCCACCTTTTTCAGGTCGTCTCCGACCCATTTGAGGATTTCTTCTAAGGGAGATTTCTCTCCGGCTTTCGGAATGGAAATATTCAAACCGTTCATCTTTAAAATTATTATCCTATTTTATTGTTTCTTGTCAAAAATATTTTCTAAGATTTCTGGAAAAATCCAGAAATGTTAAGAGAACGAAGAGTAGTTTTTGAGTGTACTTTAAGGGTGGAGGATAAGGGGGGGCATGATGTCCATCTCAACGCCACTCGATTTGATGGATTCGACGAGAAAGAACTTTGCGCTCTCGCCCATGCGGGGATAGATCAACTGGAGACGTTTTGGTTCCAGGTCATTTGTTCTCAACGTCACCAAGAGGTCAACCATCCTCGAGGCTGGAAAGATGAAATAACCTTTTCCCTTATTCGGTAGAAGATAAGAAGCGATTGAAACGAGGTCATTCAGGGTTGCCTTTATTTCATGTCGTGCGATGGACTTTTCCATAGAGGGGTTGATACGTCCAGTCCGATATTTTCGATAGGGCGGGTTGGAGACGACAACATTAAAAGAACCGGGGGAAAACGAGGTTTTCAGTTGTCTGAAATCGAGGTGGAGAATCGAGAGGTGAGCCTCGAGATGGTTTAAGGCAACATTCTTGACCGCACACTCAACCAGCGATTTCTGGACCTCCACTCCGACAAAAAGAGATGCTTTTGCCATCTGTGACAGCAGGAGAGGAAGGATGCCACAACCGGTACCCAGGTCGATGACTTTTTCATCCTTTCGAATTTTCACAAATTGACTGAGCAGAACCGCATCGATGGAGAACCGATACCCTTCCTTTTTCTGGAGAATTTTCAGTTTTCCATTGAAGAAGGAATCGAGCGTTTCGTCTGGGGATATCGAAAAGGCGACGTCTCCTTTTTTCATCTGATGAGTCGTTGCTGGTTCGGGGATGAATTGAGATCGGCCCTCATATCCTGTCACAGAAAATGGGTGTGGACAGAGGGCAGGTCATTTCTTCTGTTTAACACCTTCGCCAGTCATGGGGACGAAGATGACGGGGATCACATCTATCGTCTCCATCTTGCCGGCTCGTTTAACAATCTTTTTCAATTCCTGCGAGTGGGTTCCAACGGGAACGACCATTCGCCCGCCTTCTTTTAACTGTTCCAAAAGGGGCTTGGGAATGTGGTCAGGCGCACAGGTGACGATGATCGCATCAAATGGTCCATTCTCAGGCCATCCCAAGTAGCCATCCCCAGATTTCACCTGGATATTCCGGTATCCCAGTTCGAGGAGCAAATTCTTTGCAGAGGAAGCAAGGGGCTCAATAATCTCGATCGAATAAACCTCCTTCGCTAATTCCGCCAAGATGGCAGCCTGATAGCCTGACCCTGTTCCTACTTCCAGAACCTTCTCTTCTCCTCTTAGACCCAACAACTCCGTCATCAATGCAACAATATAAGGCTGGGAGATCGTCTGCCCTTCTCCGATTGGAAGAGGCTGGTCAGCATAGGCTTGAGCCTCATGGGCTTTCGGGACAAAACGATGGCGCTCTACCTTCAACAAGGCAGAAAGAACCCGCTCGTCCTTGACCCCACGGTCTTTAATCTGTGCTTCAACCATCTTTTCACGCATGGCTTTGAAATCCCTTCCGGAGTCCGATGTTGAACTCCTCCTGTCTCCGTCACATCCGACAGGAAAAGCGAGAAGCATGATCCATACAGGTATGAAATAGACTTTTGCCTTCATGTAAAATAGGTTATCATAGTCGTAAAATTGTTGTCAATTCTAGTGAGATTTCTGAAAAAACTCAGAAATCTCTAATAGGGAAGGTCAATTCTTGATCCTTCGAAAAAATTCTAATCTTGTTCAGTGGTGGAGAAACGAGGGTGAGATAGATGAAATTGGGTTCCGGGTCAACCCTGAGCCGACCTTCTAATCTTTGGACAACAAGAGCCGAAGGGTTGACAACCTTCCAATCTTTCTGATAGTTTAAAAAATAGAGCAATGCCATGTTCATTAAGTTATCGAAGATATTTAGCCTCTATCTCATCCTCTCCATCACTTTCTCTTTCTCCATCCTCAAAGGCCAGGACCAGGGCCAGGGACGCATTCGTTCCCCAGAGATTATTTTTTTAGGCAAAGAGGAAACGAAATGGACAGAGGAAAGGGAGGTTTCTCTTCCCATCATCGCAGCTCAGGGGATCAAAGAAGAACCCTCGTCAGGGTCTTTCGATCTGAAAGAGGGGCAGATTGGGCCGATGAAGAAGATGAGCCCCTCTACCACTCAACCTGGTTGTGCTTATACCAGCAGGCTCACGAGAGGGATGACCAGCGGGGACACGGCCTTTTATGAGAGAGGAAGATATCACTATCTCCAGGGAAATTATGAGGATGCCATACAACTTTTTCGGAGGTTACTCGAAGGGCACCCGGAGAGCTTATTAAAGGGTTCTGCGATTTACTGGATGGGAGAGGCCAGGTTTCATCAGGAGAAGACAGAAGAGGCATTCTCCTTTTTTAGAAGAGTGGTTGAAGAGTATCCTGATAATGAATTCGCTCCCCATGCCCTCTATTCCTGCGGATGGATTCAATTGATACGGGGAGCCTTTGAAGAAGGGAGACGGTTCTTCCGTCTGGCTTATGATAAGAATCCTGCTCTCTCCATTGCCCAGTCGTCGCTCTTCTGGTCAGGGTACTGCCTTTACCATTTGGGCCGATATCAGGAATCGATCAGGGAAATGGAGACTCATCTCCAGAAACATCCGGAGGGAATCTGGAGACCGGAGGCCGAGTATCTCTTGAGTGTCAATTCCTTCAGGCTCCGGAAGTATGAAGAGGCCATCACCCTTTTCAATAACTTTTTAAGACGATATCCCCGTCATCCCTTGGAAGAGAGCGGCCGTTATGGACTGGCATGGAGTCAGGTTTCTCTCGGACGTTATGCCGAGGGAAGGAAGACGTTCGAAGAGATTCTTTTAGGCTTTCCCAATACAAAACTATCGGATCCCATCTTCTGGGGAATCATGAGAACCTACCTGGGGGAGGGTGAGGTGGAAAAAGCAGTGCAATTCTATCAGAGATTTCTCTCCCAGTTTCTTCTCTCACCCTGGGCCGAACAGAGCCTCTTCGATATCGGGCGATACCATTTCAAAAAGAAAGAGTACACCTATGCCGTCTCCATTTATCGTCAATTCCTGAGGACCTACCCTGAAAATGACCTTCAGGAATGGGTCTATTTTATGTTAGGAGAATCCCTTTTCAATCAGAAGGATTATGCGAGCGCCATGGATGCTTATCGTCATGTCCTGTGGTCGAAGAGGAAGGCACAATTTGAGGATCAGGTCTATTCGAAACTGGGATATAGCCATTTCTTGTTAAAACATTATGATGAGGCCATCGGATATTGGGAAAGACTCCTCAAAGAATTTCCTGATTATTCCGAGAAGAACGAAATCTTGTACTGGTTAGCAGAGAGCCATCTGTTGAAAGAGGATTACAGAAATGGCGTGAGATATGTGAACCAACTCAAAGGAGATTCGATCCTCTATCCCCGGGGTTTGACCAACCTCGGGTGGTACCACTTCCAGAGAAAGGAATGGAAGGAAGCCAATCATTACTTCCTTAAGATTGCGGCCGAGTTTCCTGAACATCGTTCTAGCCCTCCCATCGCTTTATTGATCGGCCAGTGTTATTTAAACCAGAACAATTATGATCAGGCTAAAAACCATTTGAAACGCTTGGTCCAATCGACGGCCGAAGAGGGAAAGGACAAAGGCTATTATCTTTTAGGGTGGATCGCTTACAGAGAGGAACGATTTGATGAGGCATTGGAACATTTCCAAAAATTGAGGGGATTTTCCCCATCGAGTCCATTTCACGATGAGGCTCAATATTGGACGGGTTGGTCCTACTTTCGAAAAAAGGATTTTGACAAAGCCATCGAAGAATTCCAATGGCTCCTTCAATTATATCCCGAGAGCCCTTTTGTGTCCCCGTCACTCTTGAAAGTGGGGGACAGCTTCTATAATCTCAAACAGTATGGGAATGCGATCAAAGCCTATCAACGGCTCATCAGGGAACATGGCAAATCAAAAGAGGCGCCGGAGGCGGATTATGGGATCCTCCTTTCCCTCTTGCAGGAAAAGAGATATGAATCCTTCGTTGCACGGGCAGAGGGTTTTCTGAAACGTTATCCTCAACATCCCTTGGCCGGCCAGGCATTGATGCAATTAGGAGAATACTACCAGCAAGCCCGGATGACCGAGAAGGCTTTGAAAACCTATCAGGACCTGGTTCGGCTTTATCCCCAAAACGAATGGGCTGAGGAGACACTCTTTCGCATCGCCCTTCTCTTGAAATCGGAGAGGCGATTGGCAGAAGCGGTGGACGAGGTGGAGAGATTCATTAAGAATCATCCTAAGAACCATCTCATCATCGAAGCCTATCTTGAAGCAGGAGAACTCCACCTTCTTCTCAAGACATACCCAAAGGCGCTGGAACGGTTCGAATGGGTGATCAAGAATCATCCTCAGGTTCCACTGGCCAAGAGAAGCTACCTGGGAATGGAAGAGGCCTATCGGGGCATGGGAAAGGTTGATGAAGCGGAGAAGATGTTGAAGGAGTATATCGAAAAATATCCTCATGATGAGACACGGTTCGAGGCCTATTTGAAAATGGGACTCCTCCAACTGACCCTGAAGCGATTTCCGGATGCCATCACCTCGTTCTCCACCGCTTTACGAAGCCCAGAAGAGAGAGTGACGAGCCAGGCACAATTCAGGTTAGGGGAGGCCTATGCCCATGCGGGCAATCGAGAGGCAGCGATTCTCCAATTTTCAAAGGTTTTCTACTTATACCCTCATCTCACGGAGTTAGTGGAAGAGGCTCTCCTGAAGGTGGGGGCGCTCTATGTGGAGGAGAAGCGATTTTCTGAGGCCAAGCAGGTCTATCAGAAACTCCTTGAAAAAACGAACCGGGAGGAAAGACGCCGTGCAGCTAAAAAGATGCTTGATCAGATTCAGGGGGAAACGACCCAGCAATGAAAAAAGAGACAAAACGGATTGAAAAAAAACGACTCACCCTTCTGATCAGCTTTTTCATTCTCTGTCTGGTTTTTTTCGTATGGGCATTCCTTTCTTTCCCCACCCTGCGACTTCCTCTCGAAGAGGGATGGCGAGTCTTAACCAAAGAAGCCAGAAAGATGTTAGGATTGAAAAAGAGGGATGAAGTCCCGCCGGAGGAGAAGAGAATTCGGGAAGAAGTGATCCTTAAGAAGATGGATGAGGCAAATGCACAACAGGACTGGCGATTCCTTGCTCCTGAATATCCTAAACCGAAAAAGGTAGAAGCCGACACCGATGAAGAGAGGGTGAAAGTTATCCGTAATTCGCAGGAGTTTCAAGAGCTGGAAAAGGAATTCAAAGATTATTTAAAGAAGCGAGAAGAGCAGTTGATCCCGGAGCCTCCCATTCCATCGATGAAAGAGGCCTCGAAGATGCCGAAATTGAAAGACAGAGGTGAAGAGAAGATCATCGAAAAGTTACTGGTCGTCAAGGAGAGTTCCTCCCTGGAGAAAGCTTTAGACGAAAACCTTCAACTGGGAATCAAGGGTCCCCTTGTGACACGGAAAATTTTAGAAAGACCGCCTCCCCCTCAGGTAAAAGTAAAGGTGGAGGCAGAGATTGAGATGACTGTCTGGGTTTTACCGAACGGGATGGTGGACCGGGTTATCCCTGCCCTAAAGGGGGATGCGGAACTGGAGCGGATCGCAAGCCAGTATTTAAAACAATGGCGATTTGCTCCTCTCCCGAGAGATCAGAGCCAGTCAGAACAGTGGGGGACCATCCCCATCAAGTTCAAACTTCAATAGAACCATGGCGATCAAATTCAGCAAGAAGCATCTCCTCGTTCTGCTCCTCTGTTTCATTCTCATTTTTGGATTCTTTACCTTTTTCGGAGACAAGGGGATCCTCCACCTCCTCCGGCTTCAAAAGGAGCTAGGAAGGATTAAAGAAGCGAATACGAAGATGGAAGAGGAGAACCGGAGGCTAAAGGAGGAAGTGAGGCGGCTTCAATACGAAAAGCGCTATATCGAAGAGATCGCACGGAAAGAGTTGGGATTGGTGAAAGAAGGAGAGATCATCTATCAATTTGATCTGCCTAAGGATAAAAGCGAATAAGACGAATGATAACGAATTACACTAATATGACCATCAATGGAGATTGTTTAGTTCGTGACATTCGTTTACATTCGAGTCATTCGTGAATACCAGAGGTATTCGATATGAAGTATGAGGGCATGATTTTTCGACCTCCCAGTGAGGCGGAGAGCCTGATCCTTCAGGTGACCGTAGGATGTTCTTACAATCGGTGTACCTTCTGTGGGGCTTATCGTGGTAAGACCTTTCGGGTAAAGCGTTTCGAAGAGATCAAAGAGGATATTGATGAAGTGAGCGTTTATCCAATCCGGAGAGTTTTTCTGGCGGACGGGGATGCCTTGATCATTCCCCAGAAAGAGTTGCTTCAAATTCTCTCCTATCTGAAGGAAAAATTAAAGGGCCTTGAAAGAATCGGGATCTATGCCAATGCAAAAGATATTCTTCGAAAAGATGTAGAAGAGCTGAAAGCCCTCAGAGACTTAGGGTTAGGAATCATTTATCTAGGCCTGGAATCTGGTGACCCAGCGATATTGAAACGAATTAAGAAGAACGCCACCGTGGATCAATTGATCCGTGCCGGGAAGAGAGTGAAGGAATCGGGCATTCTTCTCTCGGTGACGGTGATATTAGGCCTCGGCGGTGTTGAAGGTAGCCAGACCCATGCCCAAGAGACGGGAAAGGTACTTTCGGAAATGGACCCGGACTATGCGGGGGCGCTGTCACTGATGATTGTTCCGGGGACTCCCATTGAACAGGAGATCGAGACAGGAAGATTGGTCCTGCCCACTCCTTTTGAGCTGATCCAGGAACTTGAAACGATGATAGAAAATAGCCATATGACTCACTGCTTTTTTGCATCCAATCATGCCTCCAACTATCTTCCCCTTCGGATCCAACTTCCAGAAGAGAAAGAGGATGCCTTAAGACGGATCCGGGAAGTCCTCAAGAGGAGAGACCCAGCCCTGCTAAGGCCGGAATATTTGAGGGCACTCTAAGGGAGATAATGAAATGGGGAGGTGGGGGGATGGGGAAATATAAGCAGGAAGTAGTTATCAGGGACTAGTATAACGTTTCAGTAAAATATTTACATACTCAAAGATTTGTGGTATATTGATTTCCAAAACGATTGGAGGGAATCAATATGCCGAAGAAAAGCCAAAAAGCGAAGTTGATTTTAACTCCAGA
>VGSD01000110.1 GCA_016875155.1 Deltaproteobacteria bacterium
AACCTTCCTTTTGTGGATGAGGGGCATAAGGGGAAGAGATCAGAGGAGCAGAAGTGGGCAAAGCTGAGAAACAGGGTCGCAGAGAATGGTTTTGTTTTCGAATACAGCGCCACCTTCGGACAGATCCTGACCGAAAGCAATCAAGAGACACTCGTAGAATATGCGAAGGCCATCATCTTTGATTATTCATACAGATACTTTTACCTCGACGGCTATGGTAAGGATTTTTCAGTGCTCAATGTCAAACCCGGCCATCTCAATCAGCAGCAGTTTCAGGAAACCATGTTCATCGCCAACCTCCTGTCCTTTTACCAGCAATACCTCGCCTATGAAGATAACCGGTTGCTTGCCCGGGAACACAATCTTGAAAAACCCCTCTGGATTTTTGTCGGAACCACCGTCAATGAAGAGGAATCTGATGTCCTTCAGATCATCGAATTATTCCGGAGAGTCCTGCACGATGAAGGCTGGGTCCGTAAACAGGTGAAGGTCATCCTTGACGGGAAATCAGGGTTGAAAAATGAAGATGACGAAGATGCCCTGGCGGGTGAATTTGAATACATCCGGGAAGTGGGCTTCGATCTCGATGACCTATATCGAAAAGTTTTCGGGGGCAAAGGTCGGTTCGGTGTACACGAAATCAGAAATGCGGACGGCGAGTTGGCCTTAAAAGTTGGTGAAAACCAATATTTCGGTGTGGTGAATATTGGAACCGTTTCAAATGTGAAGAAGGAGCTTGAAAAGAAGAGTATTGGAATCGAGGTGGATGCGGTTAGTGGATCGCTTTTCGATTCGATCAAGCGGGAGACCTCTCCGATCAATGTGCTCATCGGTTCAAAGAAATTCATCGAGGGATGGGATACATGGCGAGTCTCCAGCATGGGACTCTTGAATATTGGGACAGGTCAGGGACCCCAGATCATTCAGTTGTTTGGCCGGGGAATCCGTATTAAGGGACGCGGTTATTCCCTGAAAAGAAGTGGAGATAAAGGCCCGGTTCATTTTTTGGAGACGCTGAATATCTATGGTATCAAAGCGGATTATCTCAGTCGGTTTCTCGAAGCCATCAAGAAAGAAGAGGTTGAATTCGAAAGCATCGATGTTCCTGTTAAGGTGCAACATGAGAAGAAATGGGGACAGCTTTACTATCTTACGAAGGATCGGACGAAGAAGTTTGAGGAAGAGGTGATTCTGCCTCTGGAGATTGATAAGGGAGTTTTTGTGCGCCTCGACCTTACACCTAAAGTTATGATGTTTGTTGGAAAGGACAGAGAAAAAGATGGGGGTGTGAAGATTCAGCAGGCTCGCGCTGAAACGATTAGGGAGACTTTACCGGAAAATATTTTAGACCTCCTCAATTGGCCCCGGATTTTATCAGAAATACAAGAATTCAAGGCATCGAGGGGGTATTGGAACCTTGTCATCAGCAAGGATAAACTTCTAAACATTCTGCTGCCGGGCCGATATGAAATTCTTGTGCTTGGTGATTATCTCCACGTAAAGACAAAAGAAGATCTGAACCGCTTGGAGGATATTGCGATTCAGGTCTTAAAAAAGTATGTAGAGCAGTTTTACAAGCTTCATGCCAAACGGTATGAATCAAAAAATATGCGATACGATAGGGTCACGAGGCAGTCGGTATTGCCTCTTTTCGTAAAGGAGGGAAATCAATACGCCTATACGGTTCAGATAGACAAGACGGAAAAGAAGCTCATTGAAGAAGTTAAAAAGCTTGTTAAGGATTTGGACAAACTCTTCAAACAGGCGGAAAAACCTATTCCACGGGTCTATTTTGACCGTCATTTGTATCTGCCTATCCTGCTCAGTAGCAAAAAGATTGATAAAATATCTCCGGCAGGGCTTGATGAAAGTGAAAAGGTGTTCATCGCACATCTCAAACAATACCTGGAAAACAATAAAGAGAAATTTGGCGGTTATGAGATTTATCTGCTGAGGAATTTCCCGAAGGTGGGCGTGGGGTTTTTCAATCTCAGCGGTTTCTATCCTGATTTCATCATGTGGATGAAGAATGGAAAACATCAGCAGATGGTCTTCTTAGATCCAAAAGGTTTAGAACATATCAAGAGACTGGATCATGAAAAAATTCAACTGGCTAAAGATATCAAGAGGTTGGAAAACGACCTCGGAAAAGAGAATATCAGTTTGCATTCTTTTATTTTGTCAAAAACCTCCTATGAAAACCTCGTAAAAGGAATAGAAAAACCAGAACTAAAGGCGGAGTATGAGGCAAACCATGTATTGTTTCTCGACGATCAGGAGTGGCCAAAGAAGTTTTTCCGAGAAATTATGAAGTAACTGGAGAATAGGCGGCCGGAGAGAGGTTAAGTTAATTAAAAAGTCGGCATTGAATCGTATCATCACTCACTGGCTCAAACGGATGCGAAATTTTAGGGTATAAGAGGTTTAATAGAGAGTGGAAAGTAGTGACCACTTACCGGTGATCGTCCGCATCATCGAAGGCGAAGAATGAACTTTGGCTCACCGCCCTTTAAATTGGCATATAGGGACTGAACACATACTTGAACAGAGACATCGATTCGTGATAAGAAAAGAATAGGGGGTCCAAAGAGATGAACCAGTTGGATTTTATCATTCAGAATATTCAGGGTGTTTTATTTATAGAGAATTTTGCCTTCCGAAACAAGCTCGGAATCGCTTCCAAGATTAATGAAACAGTTAATAATCTCTTCGATGGTGATCCGACAATTTTAGACCTCCCTCCCGAGGCACCTCTTGAAATTCCACGGATTCAATTAAAAGATAGCAAACCGGCTTACAGTCTGAACTTTTGTGCTAATCGTATTGACTTCTTCTATAATGATCCTGGCAAACCGGAGAAGAAACTCTCTGACTTGAGGGATGAGTATATAAACTATTTTTCCAAAATTGTCACTTTGGTGAAATATGAGTACCATTTGAGCACACCCCGGTTAGCTATTATACTCAAAGCAGTTTCTGACATCCAAACAGGGGCGAATTCGTTTTTACAAGAAAACTTTCTGGGCAGGATTCCTTTTTTCGGGGAAACACACACACTGGAAATTCATGCGTTAGAAAAGAGACAAATAAGGGAGTTTGACATTAATCGGTGGTTTCGAATCAAGACGGCCAGGACTCCGACGGGGAGAGATGACATCCTTTTCGTTGAGATTGATATCAATACGCAACCTGAGAAACCAAGGGATTTCGGGAAAGAGGAGATTAGTGACTTTTGTATTAACTCATTAGAATTTGCAAAGGAGAACTTTCTTAATTGTTTTGGGGTATCTTTATGACGGAAATACATAAATCTTCCTATGGGTATGTTGCTGAGGCCAGAGTAGATTACAGCGTGAAGTCGCGGCAACGTAATAAGGATATGCTGGCGGTCTTAGAACACCTTCATTCGTCAAAGGAACTTTCGACAACTCGAACAAGCCCTGTCATGAACAGATTGATCCAAATTTGGGTGAGTACTGTTTCAGGATCTGAGCTTGTCGATGTCAGTCGGGTTCATCGAAGCCAGTATTTCGACATAACCAGCTCGGACCCTGTTGAAGACTTTTTTCAATTTGATGTTGGCGAACAGGTACAAAAACCTTTTCAGGTATCTATTTCCAATATTCCTCCAGAAGTGCTCTCGTTTTGCAAACAAGAGGAAATATTGAATTACCTCTGGGAAATGATAGGAATAGTTAATAAAAGTTTCACACGGATAGATGATATTGAAGTGGAGATGGAAGAAGATCCCGAAACTGGAGAGAAATGGGTGTTGGTTTCGATCATGGTTCGGGGAACAGTTGAAGAGATATTAGCAGAATACGACCATTACACTGAAAAATGGGTATCAACTGCTCCTTGGCCTGAACGTCATAAAATCCGACTATCATTTAACATTATTTGAATCATGGACCCACGTGAATTCCACATACTTGCATCAGAGCTGGTTAGCAGAAATCGGGCGGCAGACCTCCGGACGGCAATAAGCCGCGCCTACTATGCTGTGTTTAATTTGGGTGTTGGAATATTAGTGGAACTTGGGTTCCAGGTAAGGGAAGGCACCGGTGGCCACGGTGATGTGCGGCATCGATTGAGCAATAGTGGAGATTCCGAGTTGGTAAAGGTGGGCTCCCAACTTGGTGAGCTTCAAAGCAGAAGAATACAGGCTGATTACAGATTGACGCAGAAAGACATTGAAAACCAGAAGATGGCAGAAGCTCTTGTTCAATTGGCAGGGAAGATGATTCGGACCCTGGATGAATGTCGATCCGGACCGAGACGCCTCGAAATCATTAAAGCAATCCAAGACTGGGAAATCAAAACTGGCCAGCACCCTTAAAAGGTTTGGGGAAGAATAGTGGGGACGTACTTAAGTTATCTGCAGACCATACAGAAAAACTTGGCAGGGCGTTCTTAGGTTATTTGAAAAGCTTTCCACAAACAAAGCTTCCGCAGTACTATCACTCTAAACATATAACTTCTATTCTTTGGGTTTGAGCCAGGCGGGATCAGCGCGGTCATCCTGTGCCTGTTTGGGCAGGACCTTCTCCACCATATTCTTTGCCTCGTCCCTCTCTTTTTCTTTGTCCTTAAGTTTCCCTTCCAGTTCCTTGATCTCTGCCTTCAACTTCCGCTTGAGGCTGTCTGGTTTGAATTTTGCCTCCGCGAGTTCTTTCTCTTTCTTCCTCCAATCGTGATAGACGAGATCATAATTATTCTGAGCGTTCTGAAGTTTGTCGTTCCACTCCTTCATCTTAGCCCTCCACCACTCCTCTCCTCTACCCAGAATGTCTTTTTTGGGAGGTGTTGGTTCGTCAGTGGGCTCAGTAGAGTCCGTCCTCGTTGGGGGCCTGGCAGGCGGACGCGAAGGAGAAGGCTTCTCAGAATGTTTCCTTTTTTGAATTTGATCCCGGTACTTCTCAGGGACAAGGGTAAAATCGTCAGCGAAGTGGACGGTTCCCTTCTCATCGACCCAACGATAGATCTCCTGGCCATTGGCAATCCATAGTGGCAATACCAACACAATCAATATAAACAAAGATATTCTTTTCATCGTTCTCCTCGATAATAGTAGGGAGTTCGCCCCGATAGAGTCGGGGCAGGGAGTTCGTAGTTCGGAGTAAAAAAATAGATTCAATAGTCAAAAAATCTTTTTTTTTCTAAAAACTCCGAACTCCGAACTCATGGCTCCGAACTCCCCTCACCCCCTCCCTCTCCCCTTGAAGGGGAGAGGGGAAGGGTGAGGGGTGGTTTAGTGGGCTTCCGCCCAATTTTTACCGGAGCTTATAGAGACCTTGAGGGGAATAGAGAGTTCCATGACCGTTTCCATCTCATCACGGATCATCGGAAGCGTACTTTCCATCTCCCCCTCAGGGACCTCAAAGACCAGTTCATCGTGGACCTGCATGATCATTTTTGTTGAAAGATGGAGCTCTTCTAATCGGTTCTGGATCCGGATCATCGCCACCTTGATCATGTCCGCAGCCGTCCCTTGGAGGGGTGTATTGATGGCCATTCTCTCAGAGGCCTGACGGATGGCCATGGTCTGTGAATTGATCTCGGGTAAGTAACGACGCCGGTTGAGAAGAGTGGTGACATAACCCTTCTTCCGGGCTTCCTCCAGACTGATCTGAATATAGGCCTGGACCCCGGTATATTTTTTAAAATATTCATCGATGTAGACCTGAGCCACCTTGGGTTCTTTTTTGAGTTGTTGAGAAAGGCCATAGGCGCTCATCCCATAGATGATGCCGAAATTGATCACCTTGGCCTCCCTTCTCATCAGAGGCGTCACTCCGTTCATGGGAACGCCAAAGATCTCGGAGGCGGTTCGGCTATGGATGTCTTCATCGTTGCGAAAGGCTTCGATCAGCACCTCATCGCTGGAAAGATGGGCGAGAATCCGCAATTCAATCTGAGAGTAATCCGCAGAGACGATGACGAATCCCTTTTCCGGGACAAAGGCCCGGCGGATGCGGTTTCCCTCATCCGTGCGAATGGGAATGTTCTGAAGATTAGGGTCACTTGAGGAAAGCCTCCCTGTCGCTGTAACCGTTTGGTTGTAGGAGGTGTGGACCCGACCTGTTTCCGGATGGAGCAATTTGGGCAGGGTATCGATGTAGGTTGATTTCAGTTTAGAGAGATTGCGATACCCTATGATTTCGAGAGGGAGGTCATGATGGAGGGAGAGCTTTTCGAGAACCTCCATGTCGGTGGAGTACCCTGTCTTTGTCTTTTTAATCACGGGCAGTTTCAGTTTGTCAAAGAGGATCTTTCCCAACTGCTGAGAGGAGTTGATATTAAAGACCTCGCCTGCGATCCCGTGAATCTGCTCCATCTTACGGAGAAGCTGGTGCTCGATCTCTTTTGAAAAATCGTTCAGGAGATCGACATCAATCTTCACTCCATTCATTTCTATCTTTGCCAGGACAATGGAAAGAGGCATCTCCACCTCTTCAAAAAGTTTCTCAGATCCTCCTTCTTTCAACTTCGGAAGGAGAAGATGAAAAAGCTGAAAGGTGACCTCCGCATCCTCACAACTGTAGTCCCTTGCTTTTTCAAGATGGACCTGATCAAAAGTCATGCCTTTTCCGCCAGCGACTTCCTTGTAATCGGTCACTTCCCGATTGAGATATTCACGGGAGATCTCACCCAAATTGTGATTGTGTTTGGTGGGATTGAGAAGGTAAGAGGCGATCATCGTATCGCAGAGAACACCACGAAGATCAATGCCATGGTGTTTGAGGACGATCCAGTCATATTTAATATTCTGTCCCACCTTTTTCACCCCTTCATCCTCGAGAAGGGGCTTGAGTTCTTCTAACACCCAGCCAAAAGGGAGTTGCTCTCCATTCAGATGGCCAAGGGGAATATAGAAGGCCTGATGGGGCGCATAAGAGAGACTGATCCCAACAAGTTTGGCCCACATCGGATAGACCGAGGTGGTCTCAACATCAATGGCAAAGCATTTCGAATTCTTCAGGTCTTGAAGCAGTGAAAGGAATCTGTCTCGGTCCATAACCAGACGATAATCCCAGTTTGGCTTTTCCTGTGGTACTTCTTCGGGGAGTTCTCTCAACAGTTTATTGAATTCCAATTCTTTAAAGAGTTCCCTGAGAATTCCGGAGTTTGGAGAAGAAAGAACGAGGTCCTCTTTCCGGCAGGCGATGGGAACATCGGTATGAATTGTGGCTAATTGGCGGCTGAGCCGCGCCAATTCGCCATGGTTCTCCAGTCTCTCTTTCATTTTTTTCTGAGGGATCTGATCCAGATGGTTTAAAAGGTTTTCAATTGATCCGAAGGTCTTGATCAATTCGATGGCGGTCTTCTCTCCAATTCCAGGAACACCGGGAATATTATCAATGGCATCACCTGCCAAACCCATGACCTCCACCACCTGCTCGGGCCTCACCCCAAAGCGTTCGATGACCTCCTCCTCCCCATACCTTTTCTCCTTCATCGTATCATAGACCTGAATTCGATTGCCCACCAACTGGAGGAGATCCTTGTCCCCGGTGATGATCACCACATCGGCTTCAGGGTCCAGACCTTTGGCTACAGTTCCGATGAGATCGTCAGCCTCATAGCCATCCATTTCCAGGGTGGCGATACGATAACCTTCGACGATCTTTTTGATGTAAGGGATTTGTGGAATCAACCCTTCCGGCATGGCAGGACGGTTGGCCTTATATTCCTTGAAGGTCTTACTCCGGAAGGTCGGCGCTTTCGAATCGAAAACGACGGCAAGGTAGTCGGGCCGATGATCTTTGAGCACCTTGAGAAGCATCTGGGTGAAACCGTAGATGGCATTCGTCGGAAGGCCTTTCGAATTGGAAAGGTGGCGTATGGCGTAGAAGGCCCGGTAGATATAAGAGGAACCGTCAATCAGAAAGAGTTGGGGGCGATTGGACATATTCATAAAAGGCTAGCTTAAAGGTTATCAGAATATCAGGAGATCAGGCTGTGGACATCAGGATATCAGGGTATCAGGAAAAGCCATTCTTATTTTTTTTGATTCTCTCTGGTACCCTGATATTCTGATATCCTGATATACTGGTTCCCGATCAGGGACTACTCGTATGAACTCGGTTGCCGCCAGACTGCTT
>VGSD01000111.1 GCA_016875155.1 Deltaproteobacteria bacterium
TCATCGATGCAGAAATCTTCGCCTTCTGGAGATCCCGGATCCGTGGCCCAAAGTGGTTGAGGGTTCTGGTGAGCAATATCATTTCAACCGGCGTGGACAGTATCATCTTCATCACTCTGGCTTTCTATGGCATCATGCCAATCTGGCCCCTCATCGAAGGCCAGTATGTCGTCAAGATGGCCATCACCCTTGTAAGCCTTCCCCTGATCTACCTGGTGAAAAGCCGGGCAGGATATAGATCTATGGGGGTAGAAGACAGGAGATAGATGGATAAAATCACACTTGCAAAAAGGCGGAATTAAAAATGAAGAAAAAGTATATCTTTCTGGTCTTCATACTCCTTCTCACCACTCTCACATTTTACTATCTATACCAGATCCTTTCTCCTTTTTTAGCGTCGATCATATGGGCGATACTTCTGGCTATCGTCTTCTACCCCCTCTTTCTGAAACTCGAACGCCTTTTAAAGAAAAAGAGGGTCCTCTCTGCTCTGGCGATGACCCTCTTCGCTCTCCTGGTAATCGTTCTTCCAGTAAGTCTTCTGATGATCTCTCTTGCCAATGAGGTGATTGACTTCTATCATCATCTCGATGAGATGATGAAAACAGGCCAGTTGCAAGCCTCATTGAGTCAGATTGGGGAATTTCCCCTGCTCAAATGGGTTCTGGAAAGGCTTAAGCCACATGTGGATCTTTCCCAGGTTGACCCGCTCCGTTTTCTTCTCAAGAATGTTCAGCAGATCAGCACCTTTCTCTTCAACCAGACCTCCAACCTCCTAAAGGGCGTATCAACCTTTGTCGCCGGTTTCTTCTTCACCCTTCTCTCACTTTATTACCTTTTCAAAGATGGGGATCATCTTCTTAAAAGGATCAAAGAGATCGTTCCTCTTCCTCCAATAGAGAGCCAAATGACCATTGAGCGATTCAAAGCCATGATCTCTGCAACCCTCTATGGTGGAATATTGATTGCTATACTTCAGGGGATTTTAGGAGGGGTATCCTTTTGGGTTTTGGGTATTTCCTCCCCGGTCTTCTGGGGAACCATGATGGCTTTTCTCTCTTTTATACCAATGGGCGGAACAGCCCTCATCTGGTGTCCGGCAGCCATCTTTTTATTACTTCAGGGAGCTATTTTGAAAGGAATCATCCTTCTGGGGCTGGGGGTCTTACTCATCAGTATGATCGACAATCTTCTCCGTCCCCTCTTGGTCAGCACAAAAACCAATATTCATCCTCTTTTGCTCTTCTTCTCCGTTCTCGGAGGAATTCAGGCTTTCGGGATGATCGGTTTGGTAGGAGGCCCCTTGATCATGACCCTTGCTCTCACCCTTGTAGAAATCTACATCCAAGGAATAAAAAGTTCGGAGTGATGAGTTCGTAGTTCGGAGCTATCCCAAATAACTCCGAACTGTTGACTCCGAACTCCGAACTATTATTAAAGGCTGGGGGCTTCGACGATCTCGACCTTGAACTCTTTGGCTTGAGCAGGCAAATCCTTAAAGACGATCACAAAGGGAATGGCTTTACCCGAAGGGACGGTCATCTCATTTTCCGCTTTGGGCTGAATGATCATCTCTCCGGAAAAGAAGTCGGGAGGGAAGTTTTTCAACTCTCCGCGACCGATGGTTCGGCCACAGAGGGTCTCTTTCTCAGCCACTTTCATTCTGTTCTGATCAAAGATGATCACTTTAACCTTGATCTGTTTCTTTGCTTTTTGGGACTGGTTATCCACCTTGCCCTCGATGACATAAAGGGGAATTTCTCCCATTTTTTCCTCATATCCGGTCAGGTCTTTAACGACTAGGCCTTCACTCTCCGTTCCCCAGAGTTTTTCCCATAGTTGGGTCATTGTCCTCAAAGGACTTTCTAAATACGAAGATAACTTGCCACCTGATCCCATCTCCGTCCACAGGTAGAAAAGGCCAAATACCAGAACGGCAATGACAGCCACAAGGGCAAATAAACGGGAAGGTCTTCTTCTCTCCCTTTTCATTCTCCTCTCATCCATCGGGACCTTCTTGGGTCTGTCCTCTTGGATCCCAGTCTCCTTCGGCTCTTCCAATTCTGGAAGAGTAAAGGATTCCATCTGCTCCTGAGAAGATTGGTCAGAAAAGAGAAGTTTTTCTTCTTCATCTTCTGGCCCCACAGGCGCTGCCTCTTGCTTCCTCACCTCCCCCTCTTCCTCATCCTTTAAAGAAGGGAGTCCGGTCACCTTCTGATCTTTTCCGATCAACTCTTCATGAAATTTGGCAAACGACTCGAAATTCTCAGCCACTTCCTCTTTTGTTTCCGGAGGCGGGACGACATAGAAGACATGTTTGCATCGGGAACAGCGAACCTTTGCCCCCTTTTCTGAAATTCGCGCATCATCGAGCTGATACTTTGTCAAACAGGAGGCACAAGTGACAATCATGGATGGAACCCCCCTTCGAGTAATTTTTTTAATTATGATAAAAGGGGAAGGAAAAAGCAAGGGGAAAAAAAGAGTAGGATATCAGGTTATCAGGAAATCAGGAGACCAGGAAATCTAAATTACAAAATGAATGTATGAAGAGTTATTTCTTATACCCTGATATCCTGATACCCCGATATCCTGATTTCCTTGATGACTAACGTCCTAACCTCTTCTTGAACTCCTCCTGGATCATGGGGAGGATGGTGAAGAGGTCGCCGACCACACCATAGGTGGCAATCTTAAAAATGGGGGCTTCCGGGTCCTTGTTGATGGCCACAATGATGTCTGAAGTTTTCATCCCTGCCTGGTGTTGAATTGAACCTGAAATCCCGCAGGCAAAATAGATCTTCGGCCTGACGGTCCGGCCGGTCTGTCCAACCTGATGTTCATAAGGAATCCAGCCCGCATCTACAGCGGCACGTGAGGCTCCAACCGCCGCTCCTAAGACACCGGCCAGGTCACGAATCACCTTGAAGTTCTCGGGGCTCCCAATCCCTCTGCCTCCTGAAACGATGATCTCTGCATCAGCCAAATTGACTGCCTCCGCTCCCCTGATGAATTCGAGAACCTTGGTCCGGATCTGATCCTCGGTCATGGGCAGGGGTTCCCGGATAATCTCTCCCTTTTTTGAATCATCCCTTACAGGCATGGGAAAAACCTTCGGGCGGACCGTTGACATCTGGGGTCGGTAATTGGGGTAATCAAGGATGGTCGCCATGATGTTGCCACCAAACGCAGGCCGGGTCTGTTTGAGATATTTCGTCTCGGGATCGATCTCAAGGCCTGTGCAGTCGGCTGTCAATCCCGCTTCCAGAGTGGTGGCAACTGTTCCAGCAAAATCTCTACCCTGAATCGTAGCGCCGAAGAGGACAATCTCAGGTTTATATTTTCTGATGAGGTTGACCGCAGCGCAGGCATAAGGATCGGTTCGATAAGGTACGAGTAGAGGACTTTCGGTCACATAGACTTTTTCTGCACCATAGGCGATGGCTTCCTTAATAAATCCCTCCACCTCGTTGCCAAAGATGAATCCGCATAATTGACATCCCAGGACATCGGCTAACTTCCTTCCTTCTCCCAGAAGCTCGAAGGAGACGCTGGAGACCTTTCCCTGTTCATGCTCGATAAAAACCCAGACATTCTTGTAGGCGCTCAAATCAATGGTTACAGCCTTTTCATCTTTCTTTAAGGTGATCGCGCTTACCGGACAGACATCCACGCAAGCTCCGCAGAAGGTGCATTTCTCGTCAACAACAGCAATCTTATCCTTCATGCTCAATGCGCCAAAGGGACATGAAGGAATACAGGCTTCGCATCCTGTGCAGGTCTCTTTATCGATCAATAATGTCGCCATCCTAGTCTCCTCCTCCATCATATTCCGTGAATCGTGATTGGTGATTCCAGATACATCCAACTCAATTTCACCTTCTCACGATTCATGGATCACGAGTCACAAATCACGTTTATTTAATAAATTTCGAATCCATCAATTTATTGATCAGCAGAGGAATCACATCTGTCAATTCCCCTTTCAATACTTCTCCTCCACCTCTGGGCTCCGGTGTGAAAACTTTCGTCACCCAGGTGGGCGATCCCTTCAGCCCGATGCGATTTTCGTCGGCATTGATATCCTTAGCTGAAAGGGTCGTAATCTGTGCTTTGGCCGCCTTTTTAATTCCGAGGAGAGAAGGAAGCCTGGGCTCATTGATATCTTTAACAACCGTGATGAGCGCAGGAAGCGATGACTCGGTCACCTCTTTCCCATTCTCCATTAATCGTTCGACCACAATCTTCTTCTGCTCCATGTTGATCTCCCTCACCTTACAGACATAGGTCAGTTGCGGGATCCCCAGACGGGTGGCAACACCCGGACCAACCTGAGCCGTATCTCCGTCAATCGCCTGTTTTCCGCAGAAGATGAGATCTGCGCCTCCGATATGCTCAATGGTCTTTGACACGGCATAGGCAGTGGCTAAGGTATCGGCCCCTGCAAACGCTTTGTCCGAGACGAGGTAGACCTTGTCGCAACCCACGGCTAGTGCATTCTTCAGGATATCGATGGCCTGCGGAGGCCCCATGGTGATCACATGAACCTCCCCGCCGTACTTCTCTTTCGTGCGGAGCCCCTCTTCAATGGCAAATTCATCGAAAGGGTTGGTAATGCTAGCCACCCCTTCCCGCATCAGGGTATTGTTCTCGGGATTGATCTTCACATCCGCTGTGGTATCTGGGACCTGTTTGATACAGACAACGATCTTCACCTTACTCCTCCTTATCTTCCCTTAAAATCGGGTTTTCTCTTCTCGATAAAAGCCCGCATCCCCTCTTTCTGATCCTCCGACGCAAACCCAATGCCAAAGGCATAAGATTCGAGGTTGCAGGCCTCTGTGAGATCCATATTAAAGCCGCCATCCATAACCATCTTCGCCAGCCTGATGCCGACTGATCCATTGTTGGAGATCTGAAGGGCTGTTTTCTTTGTCTCTTCCATCAGTGAGGCTTGGGGAAAAATCTTGTTGACGATCCCCATCTGAAATGCCTCCTGGGCGCTGATCATCTTTCCGGTGAAGATCAGTTCTTTGGCGTTCCCCTTTCCGATCAGACGGGGAAGCCTCTGAGTTCCTCCGAAACCGGGAAAGATGCCCAGAGTCGTCTCGGGAAGCCCGAACTTTGCATTTTCAGAGGCATAGATGAAGTCACAGGCAAGGGCGATCTCCGTTCCCCCTCCTAAGGCAAACCCATTGACCGCCGCAATCACAGGACAGTGGAAATCCTGGAGCATCTTCAGGGTGTAATGGCCCATCTTTGAAAAGTTGAGCGCTTCGATCGAATTCATCTCCTTCATTTGAAGGATATCGGCCCCGGCCACAAAGGCTTTCTCACCAGCCCCGGTAACAATGAGAACCTTCAGCCCGGGTTGATCCTTTGCCTCACCGATACCTAACTGAATATCTTGAAGCGTTTCAACGTTCAGGGCATTGAGAGCCTTCGGACGGTTAATCGTCAGGAGTCCGATCTCGCCTTCAAAAGACACCATGACATTTTTATATTCCATCTTGCCTCCTGCTTTTAGTTCGGAGTTATGAGTTCGGCGTTCGGAGAATAAGAAAAAACCAGACTACTCCGAACTACGAACTCCGAACTCCTAACTTTTCTCAACAACCATTGCCATGCCCTGGCCGCCGCCAATACAAAGTGTCGCCAGCCCGAGATTCACTTTTTTTCTTCTCATCTCATAAAGGAGTGAGACGATCAGTCTCGCCCCTGTGCAGCCGATGGGGTGACCCAGGGAGATCCCGCTTCCATTCACATTCGTCTTCTCCAGATCAAACTTCAGTTCCCGGATGCAGGCGATTGCCTGAGAAGCAAAAGCCTCGTTCAGTTCGATCAGACCGATGTCATTCAAGGAGAGGCCTGCCTTTTTAAGGACCTTTCTCACAGCAGGAATGGGACCCAGTCCCATATAAGCTGGATCGATCCCTGCAGAGGCGTAGGCTCTTATCTTGCCCAGAGGTTCTAGGCCAAGTTCTTTCGCTCTCTCTTTTGACATCAGAAGAACCGATGCAGCTGCATCATTAATCCCAGAAGCATTGCCTGCCGTGACTGTTCCGCCTTTCTTGAAAGCCGTCGGGAGTTTGCCCATCTTCTCCAGCGAGGTATCCATGGGTCTCTCATCCGTATCAAAGACAAGAGGTTCTCCCTTCTTCTGAGGGATGACAACTGGAATGATCTCCTCTTTTAAAATCCCCTTTTGAATGGCGGCCCTTGCTCTCTGGTGACTGAGCAGTCCGATCTCATCCTGATCTTTTCTCGAAATCCCGTACTTCTCGGCAATATTTTCTGCGGTGACCCCCATGTGATATCCGTAGAAGATCTCAAAGAGGCCATCAAAGACCATGAGGTCCACCATCTCCTGGTTGAACATTCTGGCACCCCAGCGACCCTGCGGAAAGGCATAGGGAACCTGGCTCATATTCTCCATTCCCCCAGCAATGACCACCTCTGCTTCCCCGGCCATAATGGACTGGGTTCCCAAAGCAACCGCCTTCAGACCCGATGCGCAGACCTTATTGATGGTGAACGCAGGAGTCTCCTTTGGAACCCCTCCTTGGATGACCGCCTGCCGGGCTGGGTTCTGTCCCTGCCCAGCCTGAAGCACATTGCCCATGATGACCTCATCGACTTCTACCTCTTTTAAAGACCCTTCCCACTGATAATGGGTCTTCTCCAATTCTGTCATCCCTGCCCCTTTCAGCATATCCGGGCCAATTTCTGAATATTCTTTTCTCGGAATGGGTTTAAGGCCTGCCTTCTTTAAAACCTCATGGATCACAGTGGCACCCAATTTAACCACCTGAACATCTTTCAAAGAGCCTCCAAAATTCCCAATGGCAGTTCTCGCACCGCTCACAACAACAACTTCTTTCATATTCCGCTCCTATATCAAATGATATTTTTCACAAATGTCTTTTTTTAGCCGAAATAATCTCGTTTGTCAATAATTTTTTCTAAAACGTGGACATCAAAATTCTTTGTTTAATTTTGATAGGTTAGCAGCGGTGACAATAGCATTGATCAGATTGGCTGGGTCAGCCAATCCCCTTCCAGCAATATCGTAACCGGTTCCATGAGCAACCGAGGTGCGAATAAAAGGCAGACCAACTGTGACATTGACTGACTCTTTAAAACCCAAAGCCTTTACAGGAATAAGGCCCTGGTCATGATACATGGCGATGACAGCATCATAAGGATGTGGACTCGAAATATCAAAAAAAGAATCCGCTGGGAAAGGTCCTTGAATTTCTATCCCTTGGGATTGCGCCCCCTCAATGGCTGGAATAATCTCTTCTTTCTCCTCCACCCCTAAGAGCCCCTCTTCTCCGCAGTGAGGGTTAAGGCCGAGAATGGCTAACTTGGGTTGGGAAATCCCAAAGTACCTTCGCAGGCCCTCTTCGGTGAGCTGGATAATAGTCAGGATGCGATCACGCGTGATCATTTTAGAAATTTCCTTTAGGGGGAGATGGGTTGTGGCCAGAACAACTTTCCACTTTGGCCCTAAAAACATCATGGCCGCGGAGGGCGATTGGGCCAGATGAGCCAGGAGTTCGGTATGGCCTGAGAAAAAATAACCTGCGCTATTGATCGCCTGTTTATTGATGGGACAGGTTGTGATGGCATCGAGTTCTTTCTTTTTCACCCACTTAACTGCTTCTTGGACATATCTCACCATAGCCTCGCCACATTTCTTGTCGGGCTTACCGAAAATAAGGGAATCGGTCCCCAATTGGGTGGAGGGAAAGAGAAAGATTTTCCCAGGTTGATATCCCTCTTCTGGAATTTCATCAATCACCCTTATCTGAACAGAAAGATTCTCTATTCGAATCGCCTTTAGAAGAACCTGTTCATCTCCAAAGACAACAGGCCGACAGGCCTGATAGACCTCTCCCATGGAAAGAGCTTTAACGATGATCTCAGGCCCAATTCCAGTCGGATCACCCATAGTAATGCCGATTTTAGGAAGCTTCATAAAATAATTCTCTAATATTTCAGTCTCAATGAGGGTGATTCGGTGAAGAAGATTATTTATGAGGGGAGCTCACAAATTAGCTTGCTACTGCATACTCAACGGCCCT
>VGSD01000112.1 GCA_016875155.1 Deltaproteobacteria bacterium
AATACTTTCGTGATGGCTGAGGTTAGCGTCGTCTTCCCATGATCCACATGCCCAATCGTCCCAATGTTCACATGCGGCTTCGTCCTCTCAAATTTCGGCTTCGACATGGCTTAATCCCTCCTTGTCTTAAAAAATGGTTTATTGTTTTCACTCCCTCTGGAGCCCACGACCAGGATTGAACTGGTGACCTCATCCTTACCAAGGATGCGCTCTACCAACTGAGCTACGTGGGCAAAACCAAAGAAAAACCTGTCAAAGAACAGAGACAGGTCTCGGATATATTTATAAAATTAACAATATTGATTGTATACTTTGGAGCGGGAAACGGGACTCGAACCCGCGACCCTCAGCTTGGAAGGCTGACGCTCTACCAACTGAGCTATTCCCGCCTTGTCAAGAGACTGAACTTGTCTAAAAGTGATATATTCAACAAATGATTTCATGATAGCCGTTTCTTAATTTACAAAAAAAGAACGCCGAACCTGATTCCCCTCCTTACGTCGGGGAAAGGTTCTCATCCTCTTAGGATACGCTCCTGCCCAAATAAAAATTGGTGGAGAGGGGAGGATGTGCTCGATCGCTTCGCTCTCTCCGCCTCCCTCTGGTCGCCGAACCTGATTCCCCTCCTTACGTCGGGGAAAGGTTCTCATCCTCTAGGATACGCTCCTGCCCAAATAAAAATTGGTGGAGAGGGGAGGATGTGCTCGATCGCTTCGCTCTCTCCGCCTCCCTCTGGTCGCCGAACCTGATTCCCCTCCTTACGTCGGGGAAAGGTTCTCATCCTCTAGGATACGCTCCTGCCCAAATAAAAATTGGTGGAGAGGGGAGGATTCGAACCTCCGAAGGCATCGCCAACAGATTTACAGTCTGTCCCCTTTGGCCGCTCGGGAACCTCTCCAAATCGAGATTGTCATTTTGGGATTGAGCAAATTCCTCCCGGCAAAGAATAAGACTGGGAAATCAATGACTTACACAAGTGGAACAATGATCAACAAGAATTTGAACTTTATATACTTAACAAAAAATTATCCCCTTGTCAAGAGTTTTTTTTAAAAAACCGCTCATTTTCCATATCTTACGCAATCCATTCCTTTCCCCTATCTGCAATGTAATGGGCGAAGGTTTTTACCACAGGATTGGCCCTTTCTTCTTTCAGGAAAAGTAGGGCAACATGGAGAAAAATCTTCTCCTTCAATGGAACCATTTTGATCAACCCCCTCCTTTCCTCCTCCGCAGCAATCCTTTTGACTAAAATGGAGATCCCCTTCCCTTCTGAAACCCATTGTTTGATAAATTCTGAACTACCCGCTTCAATAAGGAGGGGAGGATGAACTCCCATCTCGTGGAAGGCTTGAAGAACCACCTTCCTTGTCGTCGAGCCTTTTGCCCGGATGATGAAAGGAAAGTTTCTGATCGCTTTAAGAGAAACCTCTTTTCTATCGGCGAGTGGATGTGAAGGAGAAACGATCAAAACAAGTTCTTCCTGAAGAAAAGGAGTGGATTGAAACCTGGGGGGCGCCTTGGTTATTCCGATAAGCGCAATATCATTACGATGAGCTGCAAGGCTCTTTTGGACCTCTTCAGAATTTCCAACATCAAGGGCAATTTTGACAGAGGGATAAGCATTCTGGAACCCTGAAAGAAGTCCGGGCATTAGGCATTTGGAGTAGGATTCGGTCGTCCCGATCCTTAAAAAACCTCCTTGACCCCCATGAAGTTTTTCCAAAAGGTTTTCAATCTCCCCGAGGTGACGAGAAATTTTATGAGCATATCTAAAAAGAATGTTACCTGCATCGGTCAGCTTAAATCCGCCCCGGCCTCTCTGGATGAGCCCCCATCCGACCTTATTCTCCAACCCTTGAATATGCTTGGTCACAGCGGGTTGGGAGATAAACAGGACTTCCGCAGCTCTCGAAAAACTCTTCTGCCTCACCACTTCATGGAAGACGAGCAGAGAATTGATGGAATCGTGTAGAGGGCTTCGCTTTTTCATCGCTTTATAACCTAAAGTTATTTAAACATAAAAACAAATGAATTGACAAGAGGCGGGATTAAAAAGATAATGCCATTAAACTGACCACTCTGAAAAGGAGGAGAAGATGGACCTCAGAGATTTCATAAATAAATGCGAGAAAGAAGGAGAGTTGAAACGAATTAAAGCAGAAGTCGATTGGGATCTTGAGATTTCTCATATTGCCAAGTTCGTTGAAGAAAAAAGCGGTCCGGCTCTCCTCTTTGAAAACATAAAAGGGTACAAGAGTCCGGTTCTGACTGGTGCCTTTGGTACAACCAAGAGGTTGGCCATCATCCTTGGAAAGAGCTCAGGCTTCTCCATGGTCGAACTCACAAAGGAGTGGGTCAATACCGCGGTTAAAGAGGTCATTCGGGCCAAGGAACAGAAAGACGGTCCCATCTTCGAGAATATCCTTGAGGGGAATAAAGTGGATACATTCGCTTTCCCCTCGCCCAAGTTTTATGAACTGGATGGAGGCCGATACTTTGGTACGGCTGTATTTATGGTATTACAGGATCTGGAGACAGGCGACATCAATCTTGGCACATATCGCATGGGCATCCTCGATGATAAAACTGTTGGTGTTCAGATCCTCAAGGGGAAAAAGGGCGATCGCATCATGAAGAAGTATGGGAAAGCAGGCAAGAAGATGCCCGCCTGCGCGATTATAGGCGGTGACCCCCTCCATATCTTTGCAAGCGCTGCAACAGTTAAAGCCAAGAGCGGGTACGATGTGGTCAGCTCATTGCGCGGAGAACCTGTTGAAATCGTCAAAGCCCCATTGACCGGCCTTCCCATCCCTGCGTCTGCCGAGATCGTCCTCGAAGGGGAAGTCGATCCCCAGAATCTGAGAAATGAGGGGCCCTTCGGTGAATATACGGGCTACTATACCGAGGAACTGATCAAACCGATTCCCAAACCAGCCCTTGAAGTAAAACGCATTTACCACCGGAATAACCCGATCCTTTGGGAGACCAGCGTGGGCAGGCCGGTGGGGGACCAGCATATCCTCTATGCCTTTACGCGAAACGCAAGCCTCTGGACGGATCTGGTCAAGATGGAGATCCCGGGCATCAAGTCGGTCTATACCCTACCGGAAGCCTCCGGACGATTCATCGTGGTCGTCTCCGTAGAGCAGATGTATCCGGGACATGCCGACCAGATCGGAGCGGCTGTCATTGCCAGCAATACAGGGATGTATGGAATCAAAATGGTCATCATTGTTGATGACGATATTAATGCAGACGATCTTCCGAGGGTGTGGTGGGCGCTTGGCACGAGATACAATCCTGCCCGAGGGACCCAAATGATCAATCGGGGCAGGTCAACTCCGCTCGATCCATCATTAGGCCCAGAAGATAATAAGTTTATCACCTCTCGTATCATCATGGATGCAACCCTACCTTTTGAATGGAAAGTCAAACCCACTGAGATTAAACTCTCTGAGAGTATGTTGACCAAGGTGAAATCCAGGTGGAGCGAGTACGGACTTGACTAAGAAGGAAGGAGAAAGCCATGGCTTTTGAGAAAAATCTTGAGAAGGCAAAAGAAAAGGCAAAAAAGGTAAAACTTTTTGTTCACGATGTGCATGGCGTACTCACACCGGACACCTTCTTCTGTGATATCGAAGGAAAACGAAGGTACGCCTTCTGGCATATGGATGGGTTTGGTGATCTCTCTCTCACCGCAAATGGGATTCAGATTGCCTTTCTCGATTCGACCTCCATTGATGAGGAAGGTCTGTTTCGCGCCAGGGAACTGAAGCTTGATAAATTTTATTATCGCGTCAGAGATAAAGTGGCCAAACTTGAAGAACTGAAGAAGGAGTTGAACATCGGCGATGAGAACGTCGGCTATATCGGGTGTGAAGTGACCGATCTTGAAGCCATGAAACGAGTAGGGTTTGCCGTGGCAACAGCCGATGCCGTAGATGAGGTGAAGGAAAGGGCAGATTACATCACCCTTGCCCCTGGAGGAAAGGGCCCCATCAGGGAAACCTGCGAATTTATCCTCCGAGCCTTAGGGAAATGGGAGGAATGGGTCGAGAAAGTCACTAAGATGGGATACAAGTGAAAAAAGACTAAGGTTCGGAATGCCTAAAGTGACTAAAGTTTAAAACGATGGAGGAAAACATGGGGAGTAAAGAGGCAGCTATTGAAAAAGCCAAAAAAGTGAAATTCGTTATCCTCGATATTCACGGAATCTTGACTGACAACACCCTCTATTATACGGATGACGGGAAAAAATCTGAATGCTTCTCACTGCGGGACCGTCTGGGGTGTATTGCCCTTCGGGAAGGAGGCATTGAGGTTGCCTTCCTGACCAGTAAAATCTCAAGGGCGGATGAACAGGTCGGCCAGATCTATGGCATCCCTCCTGAAAAGCTCTGGGGAACCTCCGCCAAGGTCGGAAAACTCGATGAGTTTGAGAAAGAGTCCGGGCTGAAAGATGAGGACTTCTGTTATGTGGGGGATGAGATGATTGACCTAGGCGTCATGAAAAGAGTGGGGTTTTCTGCAGCGCCGTCCGATGGAGCGGTCGAAGCTAAAGAAGTGGCCGATTATATCACGCTTGTCGGAGGCGGTAAGGGAGTGGTCAGAGAAGTGGCTGAATTCATTCTGAGGTCTCAAGAAAAGTGGGAATCGGTGATTCAAAAGATGACGGAGGGAAAATAAATCATTAAGGAGGATCGAGAGAATGTCATACAAATTTTATAAAGATAACCGTGAATTTATCAAAGCACTTGAGGCCAACAATGATCTCGTCACCATTGAGCAGGAAGTGGATTGGGATCTTGAGATGGGCGCTATTGTGAGGAGGGTCTGCGAGAAAAAATCGGCTTCTCCGTATTTTAAAAGGATCAAAGACTATCCTGGATTTGAAGCTCTGGGGGCCCCTTTGGCAACTTATAAAAGGCTGGCCATTGCCATGGGCATGAATCCGGATGCCTCGGTGCCTGAGATTTCCGACGAATATGTAAAAAGGACGACCGGTGAACCTGTGAAGCCCGCCGTTGTAGACAGGAAGAAAGCCCCATGCAAAGAGAATGTCTGGATGGGAAAGGACGCAGATCTATTTAAACTCCCCGGCCCGATGGTTCATGATGGTGATGGCGGCAGGTATCTCGCAACCTGGCACTTCGTCCTCTCAAAAGACCCTGAAACCCAGGCAATCAACTGGGGTATGTATCGCCAGATGGTTTTCGACGAAAAGACCATGGTCGGCCCGGTCCTTCCTTTCTCGGATATGGGAAAGATGTTCTATGGAAAATACGTCCCGAAAAATAAACCAATGCCTTTTGCAACGGTGATCGGTTGCGATCCATTGGCAGGTGTTGCCGCCTGTGCGCCCTCACCCATCCCCGAAGATGAATTCACCGGCATGTTGATGGGCGCTCCTGTGGAGCTGGTGAAGTGTGAAACCAACGATCTCTATGTGCCGGCCCACGCTGAAATCATTATTGAGGGTGAAGTGATCCCAGGCATCCAGATTGACGAAGCCCCGTTTGGCGAATACACGGGTTACCGAACTTCCCCAAGAGAACCTAGAACCGTTTACCGAATCAGCGCCATCACCTTCCGCAATAACCCGATTGTCACGGTCTCCAACATGGGGGTTCCGACGGATGAGGGCCAGCTTCTCCGGTCCTTCTCCCTTGGCTTGGAGATGCGAAAACTGCTGGAGAGTCAGGGCATTCCGATCACCGGAGTCTTTATGTGGCCTGAGTCAACCCATCATCTCGTCGTGGTTGGGGTGAAACCTGCTTACAGCGGTATTGCAAGCCAGGTTGCCAATCTCGTCTTCGGAAGCAAATTGAGCCCATGGTTCACCATGGTGGTGGTTGTCGACAATGAGACCGATATTTATAACAAAGATGAGGTCATTCATGCCCTCTGCACCAAATGTCATCCCATTCGTGGGATTCGTAAATATGAACAGGCACCCGGAACCCCTCTCTATCCATTTGCCGATCCAGATGACCGGAAATGGAGTCGCGGGTCTCAGGTGCTCTTCGACTGCACCTTCCCGCTCGACTGGCCCAAGTCGGATATCCCCATCAAGGTTTCATTTAATAATGTCTATCCAAAAGAAATCCAGGAGAAGGTTCTTAAGAACTGGAAAACCTACGGATTCAAAGATTGAGGAGGAAACAGATGGCACAAAAAGTGTATGATACATTCATCTTGAAAGATCTTTCAGCGGTTCCCGAGGATCAGGAAATGGAGCTCATTATTCGCGATCTCTCCCCTGAGGACCGAAGATACAAATACCGCAGCGCCTATGTCCTTGCCAAGGTTTCGAAGTCCGAGTCGAAATATCCGGACCGCCTCTGGGTTCGTCTGGGAAGAGGCCAGCTCCAGGAGAAACCCTGGTCCATCCAGATCGCAAAAGAAGTGAATAAGTTTGCCTAATCCTTCGAGATCACCTATGGCAACGACAGGGATCAAAAGCTTTCTCCAAATACTGAAGGCCCGGGGAGACCTGATTTCAATCCCGGCCCCCCTTGACCCGAAATACGAAATCTCAGCCGTCCTATCTGAACTTGGAAAGAAGGAAGCACCGGTCCTTCTTTTCGAAAAAGTGAAGGGCCATTCTTTACCCATCGTGGGCAATCTCCTTGGAACGAGGAAGCGCCTCAGCCTTGCCCTTGGCATTGAGCCTGAGAAACTCTTCGATGAATTTCCAAAAAGGATGGAGAGGCGATTGTCTCCTGCATTGGTTCGCGATTCCTCAACCAGAGTGCTCATCAAGAGAGGGAGAGGATTGGACCTGACAAAGCTTCTCCCGGTTCTGACCCACTACAGAGGAGATTCTGGGCCTTATATCACCTCGGGATTTTCATCGGCAAGAGATCCAGAGACCGGAGTAATTGGAAGAGGTCTCCACAGGATGGAGGTGAGGGGAAAAGACCGGCTCGGGATTTCACTCCTCAACCCTCCCCTTGCGGAAATCTATGGAAAATATAAGAAGAAGAATAAGAAGATGGAGATCGCAACAGTCATCGGGCTGGACCCTCTTATCTTCATCGCCGCCATCCTGAAAGCGCCAGCAGGTTTGGATAAACTTTCCATTGCCGGAGGCATTAGGGGAAAAGCCATTCCAATGGTAAAGGCTGAAAACGTCGATCTTGAAATCCCTGCCTTTGCGGAGATTCAAATCGAGGGCTTTATCGATCCAAAAGGGAAGGAAGAGGATGGTGTTCTCGGTGAATCGAGCGGTTACTATATGGGATTCGCAAAAAGCCCTGCCATCCAGGTCACAGCGGTCACTCTCAGAGAGAATTCCATCTATCATGCTATTGTTCCCTGGAGCCTTGAGGTGGATAACCTCCTTTACCTGGTCCACGGCCTCGATTTCATTCCAAAGATGAAAAGGGAAATCCCTTCCATCAAGGAGATTCGGCTCATCCCCGGGACATTCGGGTCACACGCTGTGATGAGCCTCGATACAGAGAATAGGGGCGAAATTCGAAGGGCCTTGTCGCTTGGGCTCTCTTTTACCAACATTAAAAAGGTGATCGCCGTCAACACCGATATCAACTTGCAGGACGACCAGGAATTGGAATGGGCTCTGGCAACCCGGTTTCAGGCGGATAGGGATCTGATCATCATGACCAATCTGAGAGGACAACCCATTGATCCCTCTTCGGGCGATGGATTCCTGACCGCAAAGATGGGGCTGGACGCCACCAAACCCAGATCGGAAGGGTTTGAAAAGGTGGGAGTCCCCGAAGAGGTGAAAAAAAGAATCGTTCCTGTCCTTCAGAAATTCGTCAAAGGGGAATGAGATGAAAAAAATAATCGTGGGAATCTCCGGTGCGACCGGAGCCATCTATGGAATAAGACTTTTAGAGATCCTCGCCAAATCGAATGTGGAAACCCATCTCGTCATTACCGAGGCCGCTGAAAAAACCATCCTCATGGAAACCGACTGGACAGTGGAAAAGATCAAATCTCTGGCTAAGATCGTCTACGACATTAAAGACGTGGGAGCGGATATTGCCAGCGGCTCTTTCCA
>VGSD01000113.1 GCA_016875155.1 Deltaproteobacteria bacterium
CCGTGCTGGGTTCGAAAGAGGAGAAAGAGCTTTCTCAGTGGAGCTATTACGACCGTCTATCTCTATTCAGTTTTCAAAGAACGTTTTATATCGAGATCAGATCAAGTTTAACGTATAATCGCCCCTCACCCTCCCCATTGTGACACAGTCTCCAAGGGGAGAGGGGGAGGGTGAGGGGGTGAAAGGAGTTCCCCATGTCAGGAGGAAAAACGATGTTTACTAAAACACCCCCGAAACCTCCTTCCCCACCCGAAGAGATCAGTGCTTTTCTTGGAAAAGAGACCCTATTTGAAGGAAAGATGACCTTTCAAGGCGTTTTCCGTCTCGATGGAAGATTCGAGGGAGAGATTTTCGAAAGCGGAACTTTGATTGTAGGCGAGTCTGCACACATTAAAGGAAAGATTGGGGTTAAAATGATCATCATTAACGGCTACGTGGAGGGAGAACTTCATGCCGTTGAGCGGATTGAGATCCATTCGACAGGCAAATTCTCTGGAACCCTCATCACCCCTTCACTCATCATTAATGATGGTGGAATCTTGAATGGTCATTGTAAAATGGAGTCGGGAGTCGCAACAGAAGAAGAGCTTCATCCCGCCGCATTAAATACTGATCATACCCTCTCTATTTCTTAACGATATCAATTGGTTAATTTGACCTTCTTTCCGTTCAAGGAGAATGATGCATAGGTGCGGATTGTTCCTAAAAAATAATTGACAACTATTTTGTGGTATGTTAGAAAATTCACACTTTGCTACTCTCCTCTGTTTCTTCGTTTCAGATCATCATCTCTGAAAGGGGAGCAAATCGTTTTCCTATCACACCGAAACTGGAGGTAATTCTGAAAGAGTGGGTAAAACCGGTTCAATTTTTGATGACGGTAGGTTGGTATGTAGCATTGAGCTTGATCATTCCCGTGGGGATCGGTTACTGGCTCGATCGACCCGGAATGCTCAATAAAAGCCCTCTTTTTACATTAATCGGCCTTGGTATTGGAACAGTGATTGCGTTCGCCGGGCTGATTCGAATGCTCATCCGGTATCAGGCGGAGCAGGAAAAATTTAGAAAAAATAGGCAGAATCATGAGCAGTCGTCTTAAACTCCTTGCCTTTTTCTTTGTCCCCGTTCTAATCCTTTTCGGAGTTGGATTGGCACTAGGCCCCCTTGGCTCCAGCTTTATGGGCAAGGAACCACCGGAAATCCTCAAAGTACCTCGACCTTATATCCACCTCCCTGCGGAAACCGTCGCTCATGTCGGTGACTTCTCGATCACCAACACGCTCATCGCCTCATGGTTCACCATCCTTCTGCTTGTGGGCCTCTCTGTTCTGTTGACTCGAAAGATGAATCTTATTCCTGGGAGGCGTCAAGGTCTTGGCGAGGTGGTTGTTGAAGAACTATTGAATTTCGTCGAAAGTATCTCAGGTGCGAAACATGCCCGGATGCTCTTTTCCGGCGTGGCGACGATCTTCATTTATGTTATCTTTAACGCTTACCTTCCTCTGTTGCCCTTCTTTGGAACCATCGGATTTTATCATAGCGCTCATGGACATGAAGAATTTATAGCGATTTTCCGGGCGGCAAACACAGATGTCAATTTACCCCTTTCCATTGCCATCATGTCTTTTATATTTGTTGAAACGTGGGGGATGAGGGCATCGGGAGTTCTTCACTACCTCAGCGAGTTCATCAATGTCCGTCAGTTTCTTCAAGGCCTGAAAGAGCTCTTCACCGGAAAGATCAGGACGGGTCCGATGAACATCATTTTTGGCTTTATCAGTCTGTTCGTCGGAGTCTTGGAGATCTTCAGCCATCTGACCCGCATGGTCAGCTTCACCTTTCGTCTCTTCGGCAATATGACCGCTGGAAAGATATTAATTTTAGTTTCCTGTTTTCTCGTACCTTTTGTCTTCACCATTCCCTTTTACGGGTTAGAACTATTGATCGGGCTTATCCAGGCGCTGATCTTTGCTGGTTTAACCCTGGTATTTGGCACAGTTGCAACGTCTCCCGCGCACGAGGAGTCAGAACAAAAATAACCTTGAAAGGAGGAAACAAATGACACAGGAAGTAATGAAAATGATCACCATCGGTTTGATTGGAGGGGTAGGATTTTTCGGGCCCGCATTGGCATTGGGACTCATTGGCTATTCAGCCATGCAGTCGCTGGGACGTAATCCAGAAGCCAAGGGAGCAATTATGACCAACATGATTTTGATTGGTGCCCTTGCTGAGGCGATAGGAATTTATATTTTAATCGTTTGTATCATTTTGGCGATGGTAGTTTAACGAGGAGGTGTCATTATGGAAGAAGGAGGAGGATTACCTACTAATTTACTTGTGATCGTCATCGCGGTCATGGTATTTGTATTTGGCGTTGCAGGGTTGGTTATAAGTCGTGTTCTTTTAACAGCTTTTTAGCATACGAAGGTGAAAGAGGTTGCTATGGGAGGCTTTGCCAGTTTAGGCATCAAATTACCTCTATTGGTCGTCTTCATCGTCAATTTCATCATCCTTTTTGTTCTATTGCGTCTCTTCCTGTACAAACCGGTCCTGAAAATGCTGGACGAGAGGGCGAAAAGAATAAAGGAAAGTATGGAATTGGCTGAAAAGACCAAGCAGGAGTTTCAACAAGCCAAAACAGAGATTCAGAAACAAATTGAGAAGGGACGTCAGGAGTCTCAGGCCATCATCGCCCAAGCCTTTCAGACCGGAGAAAGTCTGAAGGAAGAGTCTCGAGAGGAGGCAACAAAGCAGGCCCAAACGATCATTGATCGAACTCGAAGGGAGTTAGAATCCCAACGGGAAGAGATCATTGACAGTCTACGCAAAGAATTTGTGGATATCGCCATCTCAGCGGCTGAAAAAGTGATCAAAGAAACCCTGGATAAAGAGAAACATCGCAAGCTAATCGGGGAAACACTTCAGCAGAGCGCCATTTTCAAGAAAAGTTGACATCCTCTGGATGAAATTGCGAACGAAGCCCTCTTCCCGGTTTAACGCAGGCGGGCACTTGATAGGATTGGAATTAAGGGGTCAGAAACACTTTGTTACTGCAAGCCGGCACTTCGGCGTGCAGTTAGCCGATGACTGCTTTGTTGGATAAGTTACGATAAAAAGATGCCAAGAATCGGTTTCGGAAAACGATACGCCCAGGCCGCTTTCGAGCTGGCTGTGGAAAAAAATGAGCTGGAGACCTGGCGGGACGGCCTGAGGAAAATAGCCGGTGTGACGGCCAACGAGGAGCTTATGGTTTTTTTACAAAGCCCCCGGTTCCTCTTCGATACAAAGAAAGCTCTCCTACAGAAACATTTAGGGGAGATTCACCCGCTGGCCTTTAACCTGGCCCTCCTTCTGGTCCATAAGAACTCGTTAAGGCTTAGCGGTGACATCTTTCGACAATACCTTTCCTTACTGGATGCGCATCGGGGTGAAGAACGCGCAAAAGTGATCACTGCGGTGCCTCTGGACGATGAAGACCGGCTGACCATTTCCAACCGCCTTGGAGAAGTGGTTAAACAAAAGATCATCATTGACGATAAAGTGGATTCCGCCGTCATCGGCGGGTTTATCGCCCGGATTGGCGATATGCTCATTGACGCGAGCATACGGCAGAGATTGGAGACCTTGAAAAAATTTTTGGTTGAAACCACGAAGTAAACCCCGTTAGAAAGTTGAAAGCTTTCTGGCGGGAAAGCTCACACGGGCACTCGCTGCGCAAGCGCTGGAATAGCGGGTTAAACCCCGTGTTCGCCCTGTTAGAGATTTATCTCTAACGGGGTAAAAACGGAGGCCTAATTTTTCTTTAACCTCAAACCTCAAGAGAAACGGTCCTCAAGCGGAGCCTTGAAACCTTACCGGGTTCAGGGCGGAGTGATCCTTCAACAATTCAAATAAGAGAGGGATTAAGATGGCAACCCGAGAACAGGATATTGTTGCTGTAATCAAAGAGCAAATTGAACGTTTTGGCGCTGCTGTAACAATAACGAACGTGGGCACAGTGATCGAAGTGGGCGATGGCATCTCCCGTATCCACGGGTTAGGGAAAGTAGCCTATAGCGAACTCCTCCAATTCCCTCATGAGATTACGGGTCTGGCATTAAACTTGGAAGAGGATAATGTTGGAGCTATTGTTCTTGGCGATTGCAGCAAGATTAAGGAAGGGGATGAGGTCAAAGCGACCAGCAGAGTCATCGAGGTCCCTGTAGGCGATGCGCTTATTGGAAGGGTCGTTGACCCCCTGGGGCGTCCCCTGGATGGAAAGGGAGCCATTAAGGCGGGAAAAACTCGTCCCATCGAAAGGGTGGCCCCCGATGTAACCAAGAGAGCACCGGTCAATACTCCTGTGCTGACGGGAATTAAAGCAATTGACAGCATGATTCCTATCGGTCGAGGCCAGCGCGAGCTGATCATTGGGGACCGCTTTACAGGCAAGTCAGCCATTGTTCTCGATAGCATCATCGCTCAAAAGGGTCAAAATCTGATTTGCATCTATGTCGCCATTGGCCAGAAAACATCCAAAGTGGCTCAGGCGATAGCCATATTGGAAAAGTTCGGAGCTATGGAATATACGATCATAGTCGCTGCAGATGCTTCAGACCCGGCTCCACTCCAGTATATCGCCCCCTATTCCGGTTGTGCCATGGGTGAGGAGTTCATGGAACAGGGGAAAGACGCTTTAATCCTCTATGACGACCTTTATAAGCATGCCTGGGCTTACCGTCAGCTTTCCCTGTTGTTACGCCGCCCACCAGGGAGGGAGGCTTATCCTGGAGACATTTTTTATCTCCACAGCCGCCTTTTAGAGAGGGCCGCCAAATTAGCTCCCGAATATGGGGGCGGTTCGTTGACGGCCTTGCCGATCATTGAAACCCAGCTTGGAGATATCTCGGCGTATATCCCCACCAATGTCATTTCGATCACAGACGGTCAGATCTATCTTGAACCTGATTTATTCAATGCCGGGATTCGCCCGGCGATCAATGTAGGATTGTCTGTTTCCCGTGTGGGTGGGTCGGCCCAACGGAAAGCCATGAGGCAGGTCGCTGGCAGGTTAAGGTTGGAGCTTGCCCAGTTTCGTGAGTTGGAAGCCTTTGCCAAATTCGGAAGTGAGGAATTAGATAAAACGACCAGGGATCAACTTGAGCGGGGTCGGCGCATTACCGAGGTATTGAAGCAACCGACGCAATACCCGATGTCACTCGGGAGGCAGGTGAGCATTCTTTACGCAGTTACCAATGGCTACCTGGATGATGTTCCGGTAGAAAAGGTGATCTCCTGGGAAGAAAACTTCCACCGCTTCATAGAGATCAATCATCCGGAGATCGAGAAAAAAATCAACACTGACAATGAGATAAAACCCGAAACAGAAAATCTTTTAAAAGAAATCATCACCGCATTCAAGAAGCAGGCCGCTATCGCCTGAGAGTTTTATCATGGCTAATATTCAAGCATTACGCCGCCGCATTCGAAGTATCCATGGGACGACAAAGATTATCCGGGCCATGGAGATGGTGGCGACCGCTAAAATGAGGAGAACGCAGCAACGGGCGCTGGAAGGTCGGCCTTATACTGATAAAATACGGCAGGTGATTGCTGATCTGGCCATAGAGCCTCGTGTCAAGGGAAAAAGACTCCCACTTCTTGAGAAGCGGGAAGTGAAGAAAATAAGCGTCGTTTACATCGGGACCGACCGAGGATTATGTGGCGGGTTGAATACGAACCTGAATCGTTTTTTGGCGGAGTTTATTTTACGCCAAAAGGTCCCTGTAACTGTCATCACGGTAGGCCGTAAGGCGAGGGCGTTTGCTCGAATCGCCAAACTGAATGTCCGAGCCGAATTCGGCGGCATCGGCGACCGAGCCACCATGTTGGAAACAATGCCGATCTCAAGAGTCGTGATCGATGACTACAGCAAGGGTGAGGCCGATTTCATCTATCTGATCTATCCTCGGTTTATTAGCACCATGCTGCAAAGACCGACCATCCAGCCGCTGCTTCCGATTGAGCCAGCCAAGCTTCCTCCGGGGCAGGTGGCGGAATATATTTATGAACCTGATCCTTTTTCGGTGTTGAATGCATTGTTACCCCGATTTGTTGAAATGGAGGTCTATCACGCCATTCTGGAACTGATTGCCAGTGAGCAATCTGCACGGATGGTCGCCATGCGGAATGCGGGTGACAATGCGGAAGACCTGATGAAAGGTTTAACCCTCTCATTGAATAAGGCAAGACAGGAGATGATCACCAAGGAGATTTGTGATATCAGCGGAGGAGCTGAGGCTTTAACGATATAAGGAAAGCATAAGGAGTGAAGCAGATGGCCAAAGGGAAAGTCGTGCAAGTGATCGGGACCGTGGTGGACATGGAATTTCCAAAGAATGAGTTGCCTGCCATCAATAATGGCATCGTCATTCCAATGAATGGCACGAAAGTGATTGTAGAGACCCAAGCGCATATTGGCAATAATTGGGTGCGAGGCGTCTCTTTGACCCCCACGGATGGCTTGGCAAGGGGAACGGAAGCCATCGATATGGGGACCCCCATCTCTGTACCTGTCGGACGAGGAACCCTTGGTCGGTTATTCAATGTCTTTGGCGAAGCCATCGATGGACGGGGTGAAGTGGAAGCCGACGAGAAATGGCCGATTCACCGTCCGCCCCCTCCCCTGACAGAACAGCAGACCGTTCCTCAGATCCTCGAGACAGGGCTGAAAGTGATGGATCTCGTCACGCCATTTACAAGGGGGGGCAAGATCGGCGCCTATGGTGGAGCCGGAGTTGGCAAAACCGTCATCATTATGGAGCTCATTCGGAATATTGCGGCTGAACATGGAGGGTTCTCAGTTTTTGCAGGCGTAGGTGAAAGATCCCGGGAAGGCAATGATCTCTGGTTGGAGATGCAACGATCCGGCGTTATGGATAAGACCGTTATGGTCTTTGGTCAGATGAATGAAACCCCGGGGGTTCGTTCCCGTGTGGCCCTTACAGGGGTCACCATTGCAGAATATTTCCGAGAGATCGAAGGTCAGGATGTCCTCCTGTTCATAGATAATATTTATCGCTATGTTCTGGCGAATATGGAGCTCTCCGCCCTGCTTGGGCGGATGCCTTCTGCCGTGGGTTATCAGCCGACTTTGGGTACGGATGTTGGCGTATTAGAGGAAAGGATTACCACCACGAAAAAAGGCTCCATCACCTCTTTTCAGGCAATTTATGTCCCGGCTGACGATTACAGCGACCCGGGTATTGTCGCCACTTATGGTCATCTTGACGCCGTGATCGCTTTAGAGCGGTCCATCGCTGAGTTAGGGATTTATCCAGCCGTCGATCCCTTGACCTCTACCTCTCGAATCCTTGATCCAGCCATTGTTGGAGAAGAACATTATCGAGTCGCCCGAGGGGTTCAGGCAACTCTCCAGAGGTATAAAGAACTCCAGGACATCATCGCCATTTTGGGGATTGAGGAATTGAGCCAGGAAGATAAACTCACGGTGGCCAGAGCAAGGAAGATTCAGAGGTTTTGTTCCCAGCCATTTCATGTCGCAGAACAATTTACGGGAACACCGGGCAAGTACGTTCCCATCAAAGAGAGTGTGAGAGGCTTTAAGGAAATTCTGGAAGGAAAACATGATGATCTTCCTGAAGGGGCTTTTTATTTGGTCGGACCCATTGAAGAAGCCATAGAAAAGGCCAAGACGATGAGATGAGAGGATAAATGGCCATATTCAGATTAGAAATTGTCACTGCAGAAAGAATGGTGTTTTCTGACGATGTCAGCGCTGTCATTGCCTGGGGCGTGGAAGGGCAACTGGGCATTCTTCCCCACCACGCTCCCCTGATGACCATGCTTCAACCTGGTGATTTAATGATCAGAAGGAATAAGGAAGAAGAATACCTCGCCATCAGTGGTGGCTTTCTTGAAGTCCGTCCTGATAAAGTGATCATCCTGGCCGATGCCTGTGAACGGATTGACGAAATTGATATCGCCCGCGCCGAAGAGGCGAAGAAACGTGCCAAAGAAACGATGAA
>VGSD01000114.1 GCA_016875155.1 Deltaproteobacteria bacterium
GGTTTTAGGTTGGCAATGGCCGTTGGATTCCCACACCCCATGGACATGTCGGCGACTTCTTTGGAGAGACTTCCAATCTCTTCCTTGCTGTAAAGGGCTTCCACGTAAGCTTGATTGGATGCATCGTCACTGGGGCAACAACAACTTTTATTCATCTCAGCCAGTTTGGAATACTTTTTCTTTACCGTTTCTTTAATCACAGTCTTCTTCATCTTGTTCTCCTTTCCCTTTGAGGCGGTCCATCCGTTTTGCTACCTCCATGGCTACCATCCGAGCAAGATTAAGATCGAATTTCTCCTTCGTTCCTTTCATATTGAGATGAAGTTCCCCAAGGATATCCGGAATTACCAATCCAAATGCAACGGAGTGACTATATTTCTCTGTTCCGATTTGAGCACAGCGCTTTTCACAACCGTCCAGTGTGATCGTAGGAAAAAGTTGGGCGAAGGTCCTCTCCTGTTCATCCCCGGCCAGGAAAAGAGGAAGGCAAATGGTTGCGGTTTCATCCGGCTTGATCTCTTCCATGAGGATTCGAACGACTGCGCGGGTGAGAGTCCCTTCAGGGATTTCCTCTCCGCAGCAAGCAATGACTCCAATCCGTTTAGGGGATGTCTTTTCAATCATCCTTCTCCTCCATTCTGTCCATTTCGTGACAGATTTCATCCGCCAGAAGATGGACCAATCGCTTTCCTCCTTCTTCGAGATGAAGGACGGTACCGAGATCGAACTCATTGGGGTTAAGATATTTATACTTTTTAAAAAGATCCATGATCGTGAATGATATGGGGATTTTTTCAGCCATTCGTTCAATGTTCTTGTAGGAGCATTTTTTTGCGCAACCATCCACAGAGATGCAGGGATTTTCTTTGAGAAGTTCAATCGCCTCTTCATCTCCTTTGGTCAGAAGGCCGAGGCAGAGAGTCCGGGCTTCATTGGGCCGACGACGTTCCACCACCTCATAAACGGCTTCGCGACAGATGGTCCCATAAGCCTTTCCAATGCCGCTACATGGAATCACAACAATGGGTTTCTTCATTTTCAATTCCTCAAGGTCCTTTATCAAAGTCTCTGTCGAATGGCTTCGATCAAGGTATCCGAGTCGGGGATGAAATCGAATACAATTTCTTCATTCATCAAGATGGAAGGGACGTTGGGCTTACGATCCAGTCTCTTTCTCACCTGTTTTAGTCTTTCGAGACCTTCAGGACTCGATATGTCCATCATCGAATAAGTCAATTGGTCCTTAAAAATTGGAGAGACCTCATCCAGAGCCTCCATTGCCAGTTGGCAGAGAATTCAGTTGGAGGTTCCCACGATCTCAACAATGACCTTCATTGTATAGCCCTTTGTCATATCTCCCCCCGCCCTTTGAGAGGCTACAAGAATTCGCAAAAGTCTCCATCCCGACTTTTCAAATATTTGCTTCAGGGAATGCCCATCGCTTTCCATAATCCCTACAAATAAGCGAAAGCAGCATTCTCCCCCCTGTCATACCCCTCCAGAGGAGTCCCCAGCAGGTGGACGGTCAGGATTTCTCCGAAGAACCAGGTATGGGTTCCCAGGTCAGCGGTCTGTATCACCTTGCACTCGATATTGACTGGACACTCATCGATCAGGAAGGCGTTCACTTTGCTGGCGCGTAAAGGTGTCAAGCCGGTTTCTTTGAATTTATCTACTTTTCTGCCGGATTGGGTGCCGCAGTAGTCGATGGCCGGGCGCAAATCGGCTTTGGGGATGTTGACTACGAATTCCCCGTATTTTGTCGCTAATTCGTGACTGTACTGACCCCGGCCAATGCCAACGCCCATTATGGGCGGCTTGAAGGAGACAGGATGGACGAAGTGGATCGTGATGATATTGCGATCCTGTTCGCCGCCCACGGTGACCAGAACCACCGGAAATTTTGGAAACTGGAAGATCCCCTGAAGTAAGGGGACTTCATGTTTTACGAGTGGAGTTTCTTTCATCGTCTCGTCCCTTTGGGTGTCCACGTTGGTTCAGCCTTCCTTCTGGCTGCGAATTCCGGTGTAGATAGTCCGGCATGTTGGAGAGGCCCCTCCCTTCAGCCCTTTGGGATTTCCGCAAGCCTCGGACTGGAGAAGTCTATCCCGGTAAGACATGTGGTTTAAAAAGTGAAGAGAAAGATCTATAGGGTTTGGTAGCTGAAGAGAAAAAACCCAGGCATGTCCATAGGGATCTTCCTGGAAGAGACGGGGATTATCGATCAGAAGCGAGTTGAGGTTGAGGATATGTCCGGGAAGAGGCGTTTCTATATATTTGACTTTGTTTGTTACGGCAAAGGCCACTGTTTCTCCGGAGGAGACGACTTGTCCTTCCTCGACAAGATATTCCAAACTGATGACCCCACCCGAAAGGATCAGGCCTGCCCGGGTCAAACCATGGAGTAGTATTTTACCGCTCCCCTGTGGCTGGATCCATAGTTCAGGGCCCGGAAGAAAGTAACGATCTTCAGGGATCTCTATTCGATGTCCGTTGAATCCTTCAATGATGAGCATTTTGCCATAAGTCCCTTTTAAACGTTAACCTCTCGGAATTCGACTGCCACCTGATCTCCTTTTGCTTCGATGATAGCATATGAACCTTTATTTCCGTCTGCCGGATTTATTTTGCCGACATTAACAAAATGGCGATTCGGCAGAATTTTGTATAAAGGTTCTCCGGTATGGTTAAAAACATATAGATGGGCCCAAAACTGCTTCGCGAGTGTTTCAAAGGCCGGAGCGACAGATTCATCCCTAAGGTAATTACTCAAATAGATGATCGCGTTGATGTCAGCCCCGTACTTATCGTATTCCGAGTACCCCGGAATCTCCTCCATGGCGCCTCCGTGGAAAGCAATCCCTCTAAGATTTCCCAATCGGAATTCAAGAATGACCGGTAGTTGAGATAAGAATTCTTTCCCCGGGTTAGAACCATTTTCCCTTTGATATATATTGAAGTCGGAAGGGCTAAGTAGAATGATCGCTTTTGACTTGACTAATGAGGAGATGATCTCTTTGTGAAAGAACCCTTCTCCAGTAAGATTTCCCAGGCAAATCACTTTATCAAGGTTTTGATGGGCGAGTTCCTCCAGAACCCTATTCAGATTTTGAATGTCTCCACGCACACCTGAAAATACACCAATTCGTTTCCATCTCTCATCAACCGTGAGGATTTTCATTTCTACTGCGGGAAGTCCTTCGATTTCGTCCAATTCGAGAGCTTTCGCTACCTGGTCGGGGCAAGAAGTTCCCTCTCGACAAGGGATACCCTTGAGCAGAGGGATCAGTTCTGAAGCGCTCCTTCCCTGAAGGAGTTTGGAGACCAGTTGAGCATTTCCTGGGCAACCTCCGCCCAAGAAATTCAGTTCTTTCAGGATTCCTCCTTCAATGTCCAGATGAATCTCCTTGGGGCAGACACCCGAAGGTCTAAAACGTTTCTTCATTTTGCGACTCCATCTCTTTTCCCTCCAATACCCTTTCAATGGTCGTTCTCAGAAGTTGGGGGCCTGGAATTCTTTCAAAAGCCACTCGCTCGTTGATCAGAATGGAAGGAATGGGGGGATTCTTCCCCAGCTTCTGAGCAAGCTCCAGGTATCGGTTGGCACCTTCTCGCTCTTTCAGAAGCACCACGCTCCACTCTATGACCCCCTCAAATTCAGGAGCTATCTCCCGCACCGATTTAATGGCATATTCGCAGGGGATACAATGAGGCCCTTCTGAGATGACTTCTATGAAAATCTTGTCTTTTTGTGCAGGGAGCATTAAAACACCTACTCCAGGAGGACGATGCTATAGTGTTTATAACAGTCGCCAGTGTTCTGAGCTACTTTGGTTTCCTTTCCGATACGCTGCAAAGTTCGGAAGATGTCAATTGAAAAGGATTCTACCGAAGGCCGTTTCTCTTTCGGGAAGAGACAGTTCTCCGGGTAAGCGCACTTCTTGCAGAGGGCACACGATTCTGAAGTAAGACCAAAAGCCTTATGATAGCCGAGAAGAAAAAGCTCCCGTTCAACGGCTACCGTACCTTTCCAGAACTGAACCTGCCTTCGTCTCTTTTTAGAATTGTTTCGGTAGAATTGAGGGTGGTCTGCTTCTCCAATTAGAAGTAAGGCTCTTTTATACTCCTTCAAAATCTCCCTTGCCTCCCTCACAGTGACCGTGGCAGGAGGGCAACACCAGTTCGTATTATAGTGGTCGCATCCATAGCGACATTTAAGCCGCACCCACCGGGCCACCACAATTTGTGAGGTCTTTATAAAGTGAACCCCTTGGATACCATGGTGTTGGCATAGAGTAAAGATCCTTTCCTCTAATACGGGGTTTTCCAAGAATGGTTCGTTCCTGGGTAAGGATGACCAGGGTTTGTCATAGGACAGTGGAATTCTGTTCTCTATTAACATCTCAACCCAGCTATGATTTGGGAATAGCATCCAGGATATGCTGGATATGAGGAAACTTATCCTTCATATGGGGCAGATGCATAGACTCCATAAATTCTCTTTGGAACGTTGGATCGACCGCCAGCTCCACATACTCCACCTGCCTTGCAATCGCATTGGCTTCATCTCGTTTAGCCTTATTGAGCAAGGCAATTCTTGCCCCATCTCCGGCCGCGTTACCGACCGCATAGACATTCTCCATTTCGCAATCGGGGAACATCCCGATTAACATGGCCGATTCCTTATCTATATAGCTTCCAAAGGCTCCGGCCAAAATTACCCTATCAAGCTTGGTTACACCCAGCCTTTTCATCATTAGCTTGGCCCCCGAATAAAGGGCTCCCTTGGCCAGTTGAACCGCTCTGACGTCTTTGATAGACATTGTGATGTCACGGCCAATGGAGGTTTCCTTGGCCCAGGCGATAACAAATTCCGATCCATCGTCCCCTTTTCGAACCCTGGGAGACTGAATGTTCATATTGATATTCCCATTTTTAAGAATGACGCCTGTCCTGAACATTTCCGCTACGGCATCAATGATACCCGAACCGCAGATTCCTTTGGCTTCGGGATTTTCAATTTCTGTACTCCATTCCTCCTTTCCGATCACTTTGTACTTCACCTCTTTCGTTTCGGGATCAATCTTTATCTTTTCAATGGCTCCCGGAGCAGCCCTCATCCCAAACTTGATATGGGCACCTTCCAGGGCCGGACCGGTAGCACATGAGGAAGAGATGAGTTTCTGTCGGTTGCCGAGCACCAGTTCCCCGTTTGTCCCGATATCGATGACCAGCTCCATGCTGTCCTGATTATAAGGCTCTTCAGCGATGAGTACACCCACATTATCTGCACCGACAAACCCAGCTTCGATGGGGAGGATATGGACATAGGCCCCTTCAAAAATATTTAGCCTTAAATCCCTGGCCTTCACGTTAATAGAGTGATGAAGGGTAGGGGGGAATGGGGCAACCCCGATATGTTCTGGGTAGATGTTCATGAAGAGATGGTGCATGGCTGTATTGCCAACAATCGTCAATTCACAGATATCCTCTGGAGTAATACCACCTAAGCTGGAGACATTCTGAATGAGTTTATTGAGGCCATAGATGATCGACCGATTCAGTTTTTCCAAACCGTCCTGATGCATCATGGCGTAAGTAATCCGGGACATGACATCTTCCCCGTAAGGAACCTGGGGGTTCATCATGGAGTCTACGGCTACAATTGATCCTGTTGTAACATCACACAGATAGGCGGCAACAGTCGTCGTTCCAATGTCAATGGCTAAACCATAACCCTTTTCTACAAAGCCAGGTTCTATCTTAACCACTTCCTTTTCATCCCAGATGGTGACCGTCACATTCCACTTGCCCTGCCTGATTCGGATGGGCATATCTCTTAGGACGAAGTAGTCAATAGTCAAATGGTCTAAGGCGTAAGTTTTTTTCAGTTCCTGGGTTAATCGTTCCCAATCTCCCATGGGCTCGTGGAGCGAAGGAGGAGGGAGTTCCACATAGAATTTTCTGATCGCCGGATCCAGTTTGATTGCCCGTTCTGTGGCCGCCTTTCTGACCACCTGTTTCCCTGCACGGCTTTCTTCAGGAACGAAGACCAAGACGTCTCCGGTTATAGCCGTCACACACCCTAAGCGGTAGCCCTCGGCCTCTTCCTCGGTCTTGATGAATTTCAGTTCTTCTTCAGTCAAGCCGAGAGGGGTCAAATGTTCCATCTTCGATTCAATGCCATAGCGTTCAAAGAACCCCTCTTCTATCCTCACCTTGCACTTCCCGCACTTCTTCTTCTCTCCGCAGACGCCTTCGATGTCCACTCCTAATTCCCTTGACGCTTGAAGAATGGTCTTGCCCGCCTCCACCTCCCCCCTTCGACCGGAGGGCTGAAAAATTATTTTATGTGTCATCATCGATCCTCCCTTTCAATACGAATGATCTAACTTTCCTCTTTCTGATATTTGCTCCTTCTCTGAACTCTTGCTCCGGCTCCACAATGGTCTGACTCTCCACGAAGCAGAGCCTGTTTATATGCCTCAACATCAAGGAATACTTTCTTTGGGTCTATGGGTTCTTTTGGAACCATTAAAAAAAGGGGATTTTCGTAGCAGCGGGTCTCCAAAATAGACGCTTTCTCACCTTTGATGTTTTCATTAATCTGGGTGATATGTCCAGCGACAGGGGACTGAATGTTAAACATTGCTTTATAAGTTTCTACGAACAGGACATCGTCACCTTTCTCCAGAGAATCTCCTGCTTCGACGATGTATTCTAAGTAAGTGAATCCGCTGACCAAGATTACACCAGCGTGGGTGACACCAAAGGCCAATTCACCGTCTTTTCCAGTAGGTTTAACCCATAGTTCCTGAGGAGGATAATAAAGGAGGTCTTCACGGAGTTCGACCTTTTGTCCGTAGAACCCCTCCAGAATCATCTCTCGCTTCCTCCGGAAAGAATTCGAAGGATTTCGATTCTGTACCCTGGTTTAAGAAATTTCTGATCGTACTCAGACCTCAAGATCATTTTTCTATTGCAAGCCACCCAATAAGGATCTGTCTCCTTTATCCCAAGTTCTTCTAAGAGATCCTGGAGAGTCATCTTTTCTTTAATTTCAATCTGCCTCAGTGAATTTTCAAAAAGGACTTCGACAAGACCACCTATCATAACTGGATCTCTTTTTCTTCAAGTCCCGGCAATGAATTCATTTCCTTGGGTCTGTAAACTCCTGGGGCTATTTTGATATACCCCAAAGCCTCCTCGGCATCCACTTCATAATCGCAAAGGATAAGCCCGACGGCATTGATCTTCTGAAGAGTATAATGATAGTTTGGGCTCTCTCTCATTCCTTTAACCATCCTTGCAGCCCTCCGGGCGACCTCTCTGGCCAGTCGTTGCCCTGAATCCTCTAAAACCTTTCTCGCCCTCCCAGGGTAGAGGCCAGTTTCAGCGATGATCTCCGGAATGTAAATCCTGGCAGCCGGTTTGATCCTGAGCAATCGGAAGAGGTTTGATCCGCATTGGTGGGCACATCCATCAAGGATGATCGTGGGAAACCTTTCTATCAATTCGATCTCATCGGAGAGTCCCCGGATGAGACGATGCATATCAAGGGTTTCAACTTCCGATTTGAGAAGTTCTTCTAGAAGATAACCGGCCAATCGGGTTACGCATGAGACATGTAACCCGATTCCCCCGCACGGGTAAATGGCAACCTTGTCAACGCTCACGAAATCCCCGATATCCCATCCCAAAGGGGCGGCATGAACTTTGGCCGATAGATGGCTGGTTCTACCTGGATGTAATCGAAAGATTCAATGGCCTGGTCCGAAAATTCACAGAGCCTCTGATTGAGCAGTTTTGCTTTTCTTGTTTGATAGTTGTAATTTGGGTTGTCCAACATCCACTGGGCTACTTTAGACACACGCTTGGCGACCTCTTGGGCCAATTTTTCCCCAACCGCATCTAAAACCTGTCGATTTCGACCAGTGGTCAGCCCGGTTTGGCTGACCACATCAGGGATATAGATTCGTGCGGCCGGCGGAATTCCAATCAAAGCCATCAGGC
>VGSD01000115.1 GCA_016875155.1 Deltaproteobacteria bacterium
TTCCCATCCCGTTATCATGCAAGATTTTTTATCCAAGATAAAGTACCTTTTACCCTTATTTCATGGTATCTTAAAGGTGTTTAGGGGCATAATTTTACCCACTCACTTACGCGATGATCCAATATTTCAAAGAGGTTTGGCGGTTTGGCTGCTCTCCATCAAGTCGATTTCGAAATCCATGTCGATGAGATTGTGGGATTAATCGGCCCGAATGGAGCGGGAAAGACTACGCTATTCAATATTATCAGTGGGATGTATTCTCCCAACTCAGGACAAATCTTTTTTGAGGGGGATGACATTACAGGGCTCAAACCCCATCAGATTTGTCGCAGGGGATTGACCCGGACCTTTCAGATCGTTCGACCGTTCCTCGACATGACCGTTTTAGAAAACGTGAGGGTCGGCTTCCTCTTCGGCGGAGAGAGAATAAAATCCATGGCCAAGGCTGAAAAGGAGGCCCACCGTATTATTGAATTCGTGGGACTTCAAGGGAAAATGCATCTCCCTGCCCAGAACCTGACCATCGCTGACCGGAAACGCCTGGAGGTCGCAAGAGCCCTTGCAACCAAACCGAGGGTACTCCTGCTTGACGAAGTTTTGGCGGGATTAACCCCTGCTGAGATTTCACAGGCCATGGTCCTCATCGAAGCCATCCGGGAAGAGCTCAACATCACCCTCTTCATGGTGGAACATGTGATGAAGGCGATCATCGGTCTTTCCCATCGGATCATCGTCCTCCATTACGGAGAAAAGATTGCAGAAGGAACAGCGGGAGAGGTTGCCAAGGATCCCAAGGTCATCGAAGCCTATTTCGGAAAAGAGAGTCATATGCTACCATGAAATCAGAAGGAATTTTGCTTCAGGCTCACTCCATATCGGTCTTCCATGAAGAAGTCCAGGCCCTCTGGGATATTACCTTTGGGGTACAGAGTGGATCGATTACGGCTTTGGTAGGGTCAAATGGCGCAGGTAAAACGACTTTGCTCTCAACCATCGCCGGCCTCTTGTCTCCCGAGGAAGGAGATCTCTTTTTTAAAGAGATAAATTTAAAGGACCACGAACCTTACCAACGCGTTGAGCTGGGAATCTCTTTGATCCCTGAAGGAAGACATCTCTTCCCTTTTCTCACTGTCCAGGAAAATCTGGAGATCGGGGCTTATACCAAGAGGTCAAGATTTAGAATTTCAGAAACCGTTCATTGGATTTACGAACTCTTCCCAAGACTTTTCGAGAGAAGAAGACAGATGGCTGGAACCCTCTCCGGAGGAGAACAGCAGATGCTGGCGATCGGTCGTGGTTTAATGTCTCGGCCTGAACTGCTCATGCTGGATGAGCCCTCATTGGGCCTGGCACCACTCTTCGTCCTCAAAATATTTGAGTTGATTCAAGAGATCAATCAGAAGGGATTAACGATCCTGCTCGTTGAGCAAAATGTCCAGACCACCCTGAGGATTGCAAAATGGGCTTATGTGCTGGAGACAGGCAAAACTGTTTTGCAAGGTCAGGGCTCAAAATTGCTCATTGATGACTATGTTAAGAAAGCTTATTTGGGCATTTAACCAGAAAGGAGTATTTTATGAAAAAGTTAAATTGGATCCAAATTCTTGTTCTTTTTATTCTTCTCGTTGGACTTCCCACCGTTTCATTTTCCCAGAAAGGTGCCACAAAAGACAAAATTCGGATTGGATTCTCGATGGCACTGACCGGTATCTACGCTCCGGGGGCGGAAAGTCAAATGAACTCTTACCTTCTCTGGAGTGAGGAAGTAAATAAGAAGGGCGGTATTTTCGTCAAGAGCCTCAATAAAAAGCTTCCCGTGGAACTGGTCTACTACGACGATCAGAGTCTTCCTGATGTGGCGGTGAGGATCTATGAGAAATTGATCACTCAGGATAAAGTCGATCTCATCATGACCCCATGGGGGACGACGATCCATTTCGCTATTGCTCCCTTATCCGAAAAATATGAAATCCCTCTGATCGGAACCACTGCAGCCTCTGTAAAATTGAGAGAGCTTAAAGGATCCTACTTTTGGTTTATTACGGCCTGTATACCTGATCGTCAGATGAAGGCTTTTGTGGAAATGTTAAAGGCTCAAAAAGGCCAGATCAAAACGGTTGCCATTGTTTACCTCCAGGAGCTATTTCCGAGAGAGAATCTCCAATTCCTCGAACCCGCCCTGAGGGAGGCGAATATACAAATCTTATTGAAGAAAGACTATCCTATGGGAGTGAAGGATCTGACTTCTCTCCTCACCGAAGTGAAAAGCAAGAATCCGGATGGGTTAATCGCATTGACCTATCCAGCCGACTCCTTCTTGATGACCGCTCAGGCCAAGGAGGTGGGGGTTAAACCAAAGCTCATGATGGAACTGGTTGGTCCTGCTATCATCGGATTCCATGAAAAATTTGGGCCGGCCACAGAAGGTTTGATTACTCAGGGCCATTGGAGCCCCAAAGGAAAATGGCTTGGAGCCAAAGAATTTCTTGAGAATTATCAGGCCCGATGGAAGAAAAAGCCTGACTATCTGGACTCTACTCTTGCCTATATCGGCTGCCAGATTTTGGAGCAGGCCATTGAGAAAGCAGGAGGTTTGGACCGGAAGAAATTAAGAGACATCATCGCTGCTCATGAATTCAGCACCATTAACGGACCAATCAAGTTTACAGGTCTTGAAAACTTAAAGACTCCGAGTATGTGGCTTCAATGGCAGAAGGGAGAGTTAGAAATCGTCTGGCCTCCTGAGATGGCCACCGCAAAGCTTCTATTCCCAAAGCCAAATTGGCCATAGGCTTATAGCTTTGTCCTGTTCTGCTCAAGGAAGCAGGACAGGACAAAACCTCCAATCTTAGATAATTATTCCTATGGCTAAACTTAAGATGATCTGTCCCTATTCTCATCAACTCTGCAAGGAGTGCTCTATCTTTAGAGGCAGGCATTACTATCTCTGTTTCTGCAAAAATTACCGAGGTTATTTAGGAGAAGAAACCAAGGAAAAGATCCTCGCGAAAAAAGTCCTACCCCAAGCGAAAGACTCTTCAGAAGATTGAATATTACAGAATTCTCTTTTTTAGACCAAAGTTCCTACCTTAGAAAAGCAGTAACCTACTGATACGAATTGATTTTTTCATTAATTTGACTTTCATTTACATGGCTACAGGCCAAGGAGTTGAAAGGTGCATTTTTGAAGAGGGCTTATTTCAGTTAGCTGAGAGAAAGCAGATCCCTTGGAATCGAATTTGATTCGGCAGCGGTTCCGACAACGAGTCCCCAACTCTTCTAAGAGCGTACCAAAACTCTGAACGACAAACCCTTCCGATGTGAGTTTCTGCCCTCTCTTCTTTTTTGCTGAGACAGATGGTTTAGTAGGCTTGACCGGGTCCCGCCTCTTTCGATTCTCATCAAGTTCTTCATCGTCAAACAAGAGGGGAGTCAAAACCTTTCTCATGTGCCACTCCACATAATAGGCCAACATACAGATGAAGAGGTGAGCTCGAACCTGGTCCTCCGTATGGTGCCAGATGGGACGAATTAACAGATCGATTCCCTTCAAGCTCCTGAAAGCTCGCTCCACTTGCGTGAGATTCTTATAAGAACGAACCGTATCCTCTGCCGATAGTCGTTCAGTCGGTTCACTGGTGCGGATGACATAAATACCATCCAAAGCCGCCTCTTGCTCAATCTTCACCTCGTTGCGCTCATAGGAAAACACCCCTTCCCCAATCGTCACCCTAAAGTGTTTACCCATTTTGTAGCGATCAATGACCTTGCCCACCTTCTTGTCAATCTCCTCTTTCTTAAACGGGGTCTGGGTCCGACGTGATACCTCTTTGGCAATCCTCTTCAACTCCTTCTCTTTCGCATCTAACAACTCCTTCCGCTTCCGTTGCCTCTGGTCCGCAAGAAGAGGATTATAACAAACCACTAACCGCTCGGAAGGAAAATCGACACAATGAATCTCCACAAGGTCCTTCCGATCAAACAAAGACATCTGGAGAACTCCCCCCCTTACTAAGTCCCGAATCGCCTGGGACCGTAAAGTCGAAATCCATCCCAGCTCCGGATATGCCCGAAGCTTCTCAATCTGTGTTTGGGTCAACATCCCCCGTTCTCCCACCAACACCAAACGCTCCAACCCAAATCGCTCCCGTAGTTTCTGTGCTTGCTCCGACACCGTGCTCGGATCTCCCGTATCTCCCGGATAAGCTCCCACCGCCACAGGCCGTCCACCTCCATCGGTCATCAGCCCATACACAATGATCGGTCGCCCCTTCTTCCCATCCCGATCATGACCGTAACGGGCCAGGGGACAACACCTCCCTTCATAGTAACTACTGGTCACATCGTAAAAAACAAAACATCCCTCTGAAAGATGCCGAGCCGCCAGTTTCTTCTCTATCCGATCCTGTCGGGCCAACAACCAATCCATCGCCTCATACAAATCATCCTCATCGGCATCAACCACCCCTAACTCTTCCGCCAGCGTCGTTGTATGCCACAACCGGGTCGTCGCCAGCTTCGAACAGGGATGAAGCACCCGCTCCACAATCATCGCCACCACCAGATCCCGCTCCCGGCTGCGCCTCGACGCAATCAGATCATCCAACCCCAACTTCTTGATCGTCCCTAAAACGGCTTCCACATGACCATGCGGAATCGATTGCTCAATGATGAAAGCCTCTTTCCCCGCCATCATGGGCTCGTCCTTGAGAAGACAACGAAGGGCCTCCACTTTCTCGGAAGGCCATTGACTGAGATTGACGATGGTTCGTTTACGAATCTTCTTGCCTTCCCGCCAGGCTTCACGGAGCAGGATGGCAGCGGGAGAGTTGCGGTTGGGAATGCTTTCGATATACATGGAAACATGTATATCACATTTAATATTATTTATAAAGATATATATTAATATTTACATGGGTACATTTTGAAACAGACAAAAAAGGCTATCCCATAAACATCTCAATAGGATAGCTTCGATCAAACGCCTCTTTTCAAGGGGAACTCTGGTTTAAATCACAGTATGTTTCTCTCGTTAAAAAAAGTTGGTGGGGTCTGTGATAGGAGGGGTCGTGACAGGATCAGGATCTGGGATCTTTCACCCTCAGCTTCAGTCTGTCAGAGGGATAGATTCGGTCGTTTCCGTCGAGATTGTTCCAGAGTTTGATTTCTGAAATACTGACATTATATTGATTGGCGATCTTGTAGAGGGAATCGCCTGATTTAACCACATGGATGATCTCCCGTGATATTGAAGAGTTGGTTTTTTCTCCGTAAGGTTTCGATGCCAGGGGGCCAGGTTTGGTCTCCGTTTCCTTCGGGATAGGGATGAGGAGGTTTGACCCCACTGACAAACGGCTTTTCTTTCCCAGACCGTTGAGCCCCAGAATCGGTTCCAATTCGACGCGGTAAAGCCGTGCAATCTGCTGGGGAGTCTCTCCCTTCTTTACGATGTGAATTTTAAATAATCCTGTTCTTTCCGGCCGCAGGGATTCAAAATTTTTCCTGAAAAGATCGCTCTTTCCAAAAGGAATTTTGATCTCATATTCGGGAGCATCCGGGGGAGTACACCATCTCCGCAATTCGGGGTTGAGGTCTTTCAGCTCCTCTACAGTGATCTCACAGGCCCTTGCAATGAGCCGTAGGTCAATGGCAGGGGGAACCATAACTTTATCATAACGGAGGGGTTCTTGGTATTCGATGCCAGTGAACCCGTATTTTTCAGGGTCCTTGGCGATGAGGGCAGCTGCGATCATTTGAGGAACATAATGTTTGGTCTCTTTTTTCAGATAACGATGTTTGGTCAGTTCCCAGAAGTCCTCTGTTCTGTAACGTTTCATTCCATTGGCGATTTTGTTCTCGCCGGCATTGTAACCGGCTGCAGCCAGATACCAGCATTCAAACATATCGTAAAGGTCCTTAAGATATCCAGCCGCCGCAATGGTTGACTTCTCCGGATCTCTCCTCTCATCCACCCACCAGTTCGACTTGAGGCCATATCTTTTCCCCGTGGGGGAGATAAACTGCCAGACCCCCATGGCCTTGGCCCTTGAATAGGCGTAGGGGTTAAAGCCACTCTCGATCATCGCAAGATAGACCAGGTCTTCGGGAAGGCCCTTTTCTTTTAAAACCTCTCTCATGAAAGGGATATATTTTTCCGACCGGGCAAGCCAGTTCGAAAAATGGTTTCGAATTGTGGTTTGAAAATATCGGACAAAATGTTCTACCTTTTCATTGATGACGATAGGGATATCAAACTCTTTCTTCCTTCCGTTCGAGTCCCCGGAGAGGATGATAAGATTGAAATCATCGCATGATTCATCGCTGATGGGGAGATTCAAACTTCTCATGGTCAGTTGATTTTCAGAAACCGAAACAGGAAGCGGCGTGGAGACAGGATGATCGTTGTGGGGTGAAACCGCTTGGTCAGGAAAGAGTTTTTCAAGTTCCGACTGGGTGAAGAGGGAAGGTTCTACCACATTCTTGGATGGGGCATCAAAATCATTCTTTGAAGAAACGGAATGAATACCGGGGAGGCACGCAGAGGAGAGAAATAAGATCAACCCTACACCAAGAATCTTGTACATGATTGAAATCCCTTCCTGACAACTCAGAAGATCTTCACCCCGTTAGAAAGCCCCGTTGCTTGCAGCGGGGATGAGTCCATCACCTTATTAGCGAACACGGGGTTTAATACCCGAGTGAGCCTTCCCGTTAGTAGGGCGAAGCTCTTCTAACGGGGTTCACTCGCCCGAAATTATTTTAAAAAATGGCATATCTCTTTGAATCTTGTCAAGTTAAAATTTCGAAAAAACTAGAAAACTTATATCCGTTTTCTTCATTTAAATGGCTCACCTGATTGAAATATTTCCATCCGATTTTGGATAGGGATGTCCAAATTTGTTCTGTCCCTGGCTCTCCATTTATGCAGGGTTATCGCCATTTAACAGAAGTTAATGAATGGACTCCACTATCCAGCAAATTTGATGCCAGAGACGTAAGGGACATTAGGGGTCTGTCCCGATTTTGGCAGGCAGGTTCAGATCAGCAGCCCATTCAACCCACGATCCCCGGTAGAGACGGACATTGGGATAACCGAGGACATAACTAAGTGTGAAGTAGAGATGGCTGGCTTCCCTTCCAGTGCGGCAATGGACGATAATCTCTTTCTCCTTTGTAATTCCCAATTCTGCAAAGAGTTTCTCGATATCCTCTCTCTTCTTCCACCCCCTGACCTCATCTCCTTCGAGTGTCGTTTCCCAGAACAGATTCTTCGCTCCAGGAATATGACCCCTACGAATCTCCTCACCCTCTTCACCACTATACTGTTTAGGAGACCGGGCATCGACAATCATGACCCCCTTGGTTGAGAGATGGTCCCGAATCCACTTTTTTTCAGCCAGGGTATCGGGCATCACTTTACCAAAGAATTTCCCGGGAGAGAAAGAGGGGTAGTTCTGGGTCACTGGAAACTTCTCTGTAACCCATTTCTCCCACCCTCCATTGAGAATCCCGACCTTTTTATGGCCCAGATGGTCAAGAACCCATGCGAGAAAGGTGGCATTGGGATTCGATTTTTCCGAATAGAGGATAATCCACATCGGATTGGAAACGCCGAGATAGTCCCGTATCAATTTTTCAAGATAGATTCGGTCCGGTCCCTGGGCGGGAATTCCGGATCTCGGGACATGGAGGGTTTCAACATGGAGATAAACACTGTTCGGAATATGGCCTTTTAGATATTCGAGAAGGGAACTTCGCATATCGATGATGCGAATGGAAGGATGGCTCAAGAGAGGAAACAATTCTTTTGTTTCAATGAGTCTTGGAAAATTTCTGTCTTTAAAAGGAGAAGGTTGTGCATCAAGAAGAGCCGGAAGCAAGAGAATCGAAACGAAGAAGAAGCATCCCATCAGAAGAGCGAGAGCTAATCCTATCGTTTTTTCAATTTTCAATTGGCAGTTGGCAATTGGCAATTTATAGTGTCCCCCTCTTCTTTTCGAT
>VGSD01000116.1 GCA_016875155.1 Deltaproteobacteria bacterium
GCAATGCCAGCACCGATAATCAAGGCTTCGGGTATCACTTTTTTGATCTCTTCGTTACTCATGTTGAATGTACACCCTTCATGGAATGATGGAATATTGGAATATTGGAATGTTGGGGAAAACTATTCTTTCCAAACCGGTTTAAACCCATTATTCCATTCTTCCAGTATTCCATTATTCCGATTGGTTCATTTCAGTTTTCCAATCAATGCACTTGCAATCGTGTTCTTCTGGATTTCCTTCGTGCCTTCGTAGATCTCGGTGATCTTGGCATCGCGGTAGAACCGCTCGACTTCATATTCCGTGATATATCCATAACCACCAAAGATCTGAATGGCTTCATCCGCAACTTCGACGGCTACTTTCGCCGCAAACATCTTTGCCATGGAGGTCAGTTTTGGGTCGATCCTCTTCTGGTCGTAATTCCAGCCCGCTTTGTAAGTGAGAAGCCTTGCCGTCTCCAGTTTTGTTGCCATGTCAGCGAGTTTATGCTGGGTGATCTGAAAATCAACCAGTTTCTTTCCGAATTGCTCGCGCTGCTTGGCATAATCAAGCGCCCGATCAAAAGCACCCTGCCCAATGCCAAGAGCCTGCGCCGCAATCTCCACTCGGCTCTCATCGAAGAATTCGAGGACCTGGTAAAACCCTTTGTTCTCCTCGCCGACGAGATTGGCCAAAGGGACACGGACGTCGCTGAAGGAGAGTTCAGCCGTGGAAGTCAATCGGAGTCCCATCTTGGGGGTGATCTCTGTGGCATCCAATCCCTTGGCTCCCTTTTCAACGATGATCGTACACTGGCCTCGATAAGGGGGTTTTGCCTGAGGATCGGTCTGGCAGAGCACAATGAAGTAGTCGGCAAGTAATCCATTAGTAATAAATGTTTTGGTCCCGTTGATCACAAAGGAGTCGCCTTGCTTGATTGCCGTAGTTCCCATCAGAGTTATATCGCTACCATGATCCGGCTCGGTGTAGGCGCCTCCGGAAATGAATTCCCCCTTGGTCACAGGAATGAGATACTTCTTCTTCTGTTCTTCGCTTCCACAACGGAGGATAACCTCTGAGGAGAAGTCTGTGAGCGTCACAGCAATGCCCACTCCTGAATCCTTTCGACAGAATTCTTCTACAACGAGGGCATTTTCTGTGATGCCATAACCCTGTCCACCATATTCTTCGGGAAAATGGATGCCGATGAATCCAAGTTTACAGGCTTTCTTCCATACCTCCTTTGGGAAGGTATGGTTCTCCTCCCATTCGAGAATCTTCTCCTTATCATACTCGCCTTGAATAAATTCCCTTGCAGCCTTCTGAATATCCTTCTGTTCCTGGGTCAATTCAAAGTCCATGGCTCACCTCGTTTCAGTTCGGAGAAATTTAGTTCGGAGTTCGGAGAATTAAATTCTTTAAGATTTTACTCCGAACTACGAACTCCGAACTCAAAACTTTATTTTTTCAGTTCTTTAATCTTATCCTTAATCACCGGAACAATTTTAAAAAGGTCTGCCACAATGCCATACTGGGCAACCCCGAAGATAGGGGCCTTAGGGTCTTTGTTAATGGCGATGATCGTGCCTGCAGCTTTCATTCCTGCCACATGCTGGAAGGCGCCGCTGATGCCAATGGCAATATAGACTTTTGGCTTTACGGTCTTTCCGGAGGTTCCGACCTGACACCCTTTCGGAAGCCATTTCTTATCGACCACCGGCCTGGAGCAGGCAAGCACTGCACCCACGGAATCAGCAAGCTCCTTCACCATGGGGATATTTTCTGCATCTTTGATTCCTCTCCCAATGGCGATGAGGATATCCGCCTGTGTGATGTCAACCTCACCTGCAGCCGCCTCCATATATTCGAGAAAACGTCTGGCCAGACCTTCGTCGGTCAATGGAGAGGGTACGGATACGATCTCTCCTGAGAGAGCGCTTTTCTCCAATGCAGGAAATGCTCCTGCCCGGACTGTGACCATATACTGGGGCGCCGGCTTCAGATAGGAGACTGATGCGTTGATTTTTCCTCCATAAATCTGGCGGGTCAGGGCAAAAGTTCCATCCTTTGGATCAATTCCGATACAATCAGTCGCCAGAGGAATCTTCAGATGAGTGGCCAGGCTCGGTGCAAAGTCCATGCCCATAGCCGTGTGACCAATCATCGTGAGTACGGGTTTCCTCTCGGTGAGAAGCTGGATGAAGACTTTCTCGTATGTCTCGGAGTTATAATATTCGAGGCGGTTGTCCTCTATGAGTAAAACCCTATTGGCTTTGGGCTTCAGAGCTTCCGCCATATTCTTCACATCTTTTCCCAGGAGGGCGACTGATAGTTCTCCGCCCAGGCTCTCCGAGAGTTCTCTTCCTTTGGAGAGCATTTCCCAGGTCACATCCCTCAATTCTCCACGTCGATGTTCTGCAACGACAATGATCTCTTTCATCAGGCCACCCCTCCTTTATCCTTCAGAATATCGAACACCTTCTGGGCTATCTCTTCCGGTTTTCCCTCGATCATCGCTGCCCCTTCGCCGACCGGGGGAACAAAGATCTTTTCAAGCTGAATGTTTGAACCGGCCAGTCCGACTTCCTCAGGTTTGAGGTTGAGATCGGAAGTTCCGAGGGCCTTGATCTCTTTCTTGGCCACCTTACGGATGCCCATGATCGAGACATATCGCGGCTCATTAATACCCGTCTGGATCGTGAGAAGCGCGGGGAGGTCAACCTCGACGACTTCCTCAAGACCTCCTTCGAGTTCGCGATGGGCTTTGATCTTTTTGTCCTGAACCTCAACCCGGTTGACGATGGAGACATGGGGGATGCCCAGCATCTCGGCCATCACCACTCCAACCTGGCCATACCCATCGTCTTCAGCCTGAGTGCCTGTCAGGATGAGATCAAAAGGTTTTGTGCGAACCGCCTCTGCGAGGACTTTGGCTGTGGCAAAACCGTCTCCTCCTGCAAAAGCAGGATCCGAGAGACGGAGCGCATCATCGGCGCCCATAGCCAGACACTTTCTCAGGGATTCATTCGAATCCTCTCCTCCCAGAGAGAAAACAGTGACGGTTCCGCCCATTTTTTCTTTCAGGAGGATAGCCTCCTCGATGGCATAGTTGTCCCATTCGTTGAGGTCGAATGCGAGACCACTCTTGTCGATATCTTTTCCCGACTTATCGATAGAGATATCCGCATCCGCCGTGTCCGGGACCCTTTTAATACAGACGATGATATTCATTCACATTCCCCCTTTCTATGATAATTACGTTTTCTTGTAATACTTTAACGGTTTGAAAGACATTATAAAATCCCTCCAAACCTCCCTTTGCAAAAGGGAGGTAAAAAGATTGTCCCCCTTTGGCAAAGGGGGATTAAGGGGGATTTTATGATGATTCTTTTAATCCATTAATTTTTCTTTAACCTTTCCACTTTCGCCCAGCCAGTCCCATCTTGGGCAAGAGAGCAGGGTGAGGAAGTGGCAATAACCGATGGAGCAATTTTTAAAGAGACCTTCACTTTGATCTTAAGCGATCCTCCCTCTTGGGTTGAGATTTGAACCACCTCTCCATTTTCAATCTTCAGAGATTGAGCGTCCTCAACATTCATCTCCAGAGAAGGCTTCTGAAGGACCTTTCTCAGATTTTCACTCCTCAGGCTGAGTTTGCCCGATTCAAAGAGCGACATGTTCTCAACAAGGCGGAAAGGATAGGATCCTGGTTGCGGTTGAGATGGGCGCGTCGCGATTGGAATCAGTTTTGCCTTCCCTATGGGGAAACCATCACCGTAGAGATAACTGACTCCCTTAGGCCACTGTTCCCCATCCTTTAGACCCTGATATTGAGGAACGGTCTTCGAAATCTCTCCGAAGATTGCTTCCGTAGTTGTTCCCTGCAAAGGGACTTCCAGAAGACGAAGGAGTTCGATGAGAATATCGAAATCCGCTCTGGATTGTCTTACAGCCAAGCGAAGTGGATAAAGGTTCTGAATCCTTCGCTCGAGATTGGTATAGGATCCGACTTTCTCAATGAACGAACAGGCAGGTAAAAGGAGATGAGCCTCTTTTGCGGCTCCGGTCATAAAGAGGTCCTGAACCACCAATAACTCGATATTTTTTAAAGCCCCGGAAGAAAGATGGATGTCCTTTCCTATGAGATAGAGGGCTTTGAGACTTCCTTCCTCTGCTTGTTTGAGGAGGTTTTCGATTGTCCCTTCGCTTGAACTCATCCCCATATCGATCGCACCCTGGCTGTTACATTTTTCAAGGAGCAGAAGGATACCAGAAGATTTCTTGCCGATATGGCCGGTCAGTAGAGCAAGGTTAGAAGAGGCCATGGCAATCTCTTCCGAATTAGTATAGGACCAATGGCCCGGTCCGATGAGGATCATGCCATTCTTGGCCTGTGCAAACTTTTTTGCAGCCTTCTCAACTTCATCCACCACCTCTTTTGGGAAGAGAGCCAGACGTTCGAGATATTCGCCCTGTCTCTGGCGCAGGGCTTCGATCCCTTCTGCCTTCTCATTGAGAAGGCCCTTCTGTTCAAGGCCATCTCTGAGGATTATGCCAATCATCCCATTGAGCAATGCCAGTTCTTCTCCCGGCTTTGTCAGCAGGGTGATCGAAGGGGGTGAAAGAGGTGACATCCTCGTAATGCGGCTCAATTCAATATCGGAGTTTCCTAGAACAATGAGTTGGGCCTTATTCCTCCGGATGGCCAGATGGATCTCGTTCTTGATAATAGGGTGCGTCTGTGCGGGATCAGCCCCAATCGTTAAGATTGAATCAGCTTCACGGATCTCTTTAATCGAGCTTGTGGAGGAAGCAAACCCGAGGGTTTTGAGAAGTCCTCCGCTTAACCCTTGAACACTTCTATTTCCATCCAGAGCAATCTGCTCAGAACCGATTGCCTCCTTAAATAGTTTCTTAATGAGGAAGTATTCTTCATTGGTGAGACGGTTTGAGACGATGGCTCCGATACTCTGGGAGCCATATTGGGCCTTTATCTCTTCGAACCTTTGAGCCACAGATCTGAGCGCCTCTTCCCAAGAAACTTCTTCGAGTTTACCATTCACCCTTAACATCGGGGCCTTGAGCCTTTCGGGATGATCGGCAAAGTCCCAGCCGAATCTTCCTTTGACACAGAGGTTCCCATCATTGGGACCCTGATCAGGTCGGGAGAAGACCCTTTTGATCTCTCCCTCTTTGGAGCCGAAGGTAATTAGGCATCCGCAACCGCAGTAAGGGCAGGGGGTGGTGGTCTCTGTGAGTTCCCAGGCTCTGGTCTTGTAATCAAAGCAGTTGCTGGTGATGGCACCTACCGGGCAGGTATCAAGACACTGACCGCAAAACTCGCATTGGAGGGGACGATGGAAGTCCGTATCGATGATAGACCGGATGCCCCTACGCGTAAAGGAGAGTTCTCCCACGCCCTGGATTTCATCGCAGATTCGTACGCAGCGTCCGCAGAGAATGCACTTGTTCCCATCCCTCTGCAGAAGCGGGGAGAGGTCATCCGGTGGAAAGGTGATCAGGTCCCAGGGATAGAGGGTGTCCTGCACGCCATATTCATAGACCAGGTTCTGAAGTTCACATTCACCCTCTTTTTCACATCTCGGGCAGGTCATGGGATGGTTGAGCAGAATGAGCTGGAGCTGAATTCTCCGGGATTGGGTGATCTCCGGAGATTGGGTGAAAATCTCCATCCCGTTTTTGGCAGGAGTGAAACAGGAGGGCAGAAGCTCTTTTTTCCCCTTCTCCTGCACCATACAGAGCCTGCAAGCGCCAAAGGGGATGAGCCTTCGGTCGTCACAGAGCGTCGGAATCCGGATGCCAGCCGCCTGAGCCGCTTCAAGGATTGTCCTTCCCCTTTCAACCTCAATTTGGGTACCATCAATGGTTAGTTTTATTGTTTGGTTGCTCATTAAATCTTGTCATGCTGAACTTGTTTCAGCATCTCCTTTTTCAAAAGCGCTCACTTAAATCCTTCCAATCAGGATTAAAACTACTTATTAAGTTAATCTTCCAATCTCTATGCCAATTCTTTAATTGCTTCTCCCTCTCCAGCGCACTGTATACATCTTCTGTTGCTTCGTAATAGACCATCTTAGTGAGATTATATTTCTTGGTAAATCCTTCTACGAGCTTGTTTTTGTGTTCAAATACTCTTCGTTCGAGGTTATTCGTTACTCCAATATAGAGAACTGTATTGCCTTTATTTGTAAGGATATAAACGTAATATTGGTTCGCATCCTTACTCATATGAGATCCTGAAACAAGTTCAGGATGACAGCCCAAGAGGGCTGATACATTTATTCGATAGATCCAAATTTACAGGCCTGGATGCACGAACGGCAGCGTATGCATTTTTCCAGATTGATCACAGCGGTTGTCTTCTTCTCCCAGGTGATAGCATCCGAAGGACAAGCCTTCTTGCAGAGTCCGCACATCTTACATTTCTCAGGAATGACTTGAAACTTGATCAGGTCCGCACAGACCAGAGCCGGGCACCGTTTGTCGAGGATGTGAGCCTCATACTCATGTCGGAAATAACGGATCGTGGAGAGTACGGGATTGGGAGCGGATTTCCCAAGGCCACAGTGGGAGGACTCCTTGATATGGCTTCCCAACTGTTGAAGGTGTTCAATATCCTCGATCTTTCCCTCGCCATGGATGATCCGATGAAGAATATTGAGCATCGTTTTTATTCCGATCCGGCAGGGGACACATTTGCCGCAGGATTCGTCCACAGAGAAGTCTGTGAAAAATCTGGCTGTATCCACCATACAGGTCATATCGTTCATCACGACCAGTCCACCAGAACCCATCATGGCTCCTGCTTCATCCAATGAATCGAAGTCGACTTCCGTATCGAGCAGTGAGGAGGGCAGGCAGGCTCCAGAAGGCCCGCCGATCTGGACGGCCTTATATTCCCGTTTGTCAGGAATTCCTCCTCCGATGTCGAAAACGATTTTTCGCAGAGTCGTGCCCATGGGGACTTCGATGAGTCCGACGTTTTGAATGGCACCGGTGAGGGCAAATACTTTGGTTCCCTTTGATCCTGAAGTGCCCATAGAAGCAAACCAGGAACTTCCATGGAGGAGAATGGAGGCGACATTGGCAAAGGTTTCGACATTGTTGAGGACGGTGGGCTGTCCCCAGAGACCGGCTTCTGTTGAACGTGGAGGCTTGATCCTTGGCATGCCCCGTTTTCCCTCGAGGGAGTACATTAGAGCCGTGGATTCACCGCAGACAAAAGCACCTGCACCCGGATAGATGCCGATATCAAAATCGAAACCCGAACCGAAGATATCTTTTCCTAACAACCCGTAATTTTTCGCCTGTTCAATGGCGATGTTGAGACGATGGATCGCCAAGGGGTACTCAGCCCTGACATAGATGTAGCCCTGGTGGGAATCAATGGCATAGCCGCAGATGATCATTCCCTCAAGGACCGAATGGGGGTCGGCTTCCAGAACAGAACGATCCATGAACGCGCCCGGGTCGCCCTCATCCCCGTTGCAGATGACATATTTGGGAAAGGAGGTATAACGCCTCCCTTCCTCCCATTTCTTGCCGGTCGGGAACCCCGCTCCTCCGCGCCCTCTCAATCCAGAGCGCTTGACTTCCTCGATGACCTCCTCGGGTTTCATGGAGGAGAGGACCTTGTGGAGGGAGGAATATCCATCCCTTGCAATATATTCATTAATATTCTCCGCATCGATCAAGCCCCGGTTCCGGAGTGCCCTCAACACCTGGTGTTGAAAGAAGGGGATGTCCTTCATGAGTGGAACTTTTTCTTTGGCGGATGGTACGGCGTATAAAAACTTCTGTACAGGGCGTCCCTTGAGGAAATGTTCTTCGACCAGAAAAGGGACATCATCCGGAGTCAGTTTCTTATAGAAGATTCCTTCGGGATAGACAACGAGGATCGGGCCCTCCGCGCAAAAGCCGTTGCAACCGGTGATA